>NZ_JASEYI010000010.1:0-179285 GCF_035064085.1 Enterobacter sp. R-1.6.2 | reverse complement strand
TAAAAAAGGCGCATCCCCATGCCGAGTAGCGCCTTTTTATTCAATAACATAGCTGAAATGTATCAGTTCATGCCGTATTTTTTCAGTTTCTTACGCAGAGTACCACGGTTGATACCCATCATCAGCGCAGCGCGGGTTTGGTTACCGCGGGTGTATTGCATCACCATGTCCAACAGTGGCTGTTCAACTTCAGCCAGTACCAGCTCATACAGATCATTAACATCCTGACCATTCAGTTGAGCAAAATAGTTCTTCAGTGCCTGTTTAACCGAGTCACGCAGGGGCTTTTGAGTTACCTGGTCCTGAGAGTTAACGGTAGAAACGGTCAGTACGTCAGAATTTACGCGTTGTTCGAACATAGTTCTGTCAGCTCTTTATTTCATTACGCAAGATTTTCGAAGTATGCCTCCAACGCCTCCAGCTGTACGCTGGCATCCTCTATGGCGTTGAATGTGCGCCGAAACTGGTCATCTGGAGCGTGCTCCTGGAGATACCAGGAGACGTGTTTACGCGCAATTCGGTACCCTTTTGCCTGACCGTAGTGGTCATGCAGTTCCCGAACATGCGAACAAAGCAAGCGCTTAACCTCTGCCAGAGGCAGCGGGGCAAGCAGCTCCCCAGTGTCCAGATAATGCTGGATTTCCCGGAAGATCCAGGGTCTTCCCTGAGCTGCACGTCCTATCATCAGAGCATCAGCTCCCGTATAGTCGAGTACAGCCCTGGCTTTAAGCGGGTCAGTTATGTCGCCATTCGCGATAATCGGAATGGAAACTTTCTGCTTAACTGCCCGAATGCTGTCGTATTCAGCTTCACCGTTGAACAAACAGGCGCGAGTGCGTCCATGGATGGTCAGGGCCTGAATGCCACAGTCTTCGGCCAGTTGGGCAATCTCTACACAGTTACGGTGTTCCGGCGACCAACCCGTGCGAATCTTCAACGTAACAGGAACGTCCACCGCGCTGACAACCGCCGTCAGGATAGCTTTCACCTGGTCGGGGTATTGCAGAAGGGCTGAACCTGCAAGCTTGCGATTCACCTTTTTGGCCGGGCACCCCATATTGATATCAATAATCTGGGCACCACTTTCCACGTTAATCCGCGCGGCATCTGCCATCTCTTCAGGCACGCTTCCGGCAATTTGCACGGTGCGGATACCTGGTTCATCAACGTGCACCATCCGAAGGCGGGATTTATCGCTTTCCCAAACCTGCGGGTTAGACGACATCATCTCGGATACGGTTAAACCGGCTCCCATCTCGTAGCACAGCGTCCTGAACGGCCGGTCTGTAATACCTGCCATTGGGGCTGCGATCAGGCGATTTCTAAGCTGGTGGTGTCCGATGCGCATGAGTTAAGAAATGACCATACTGTGACTGCAAGGCGGCGTATATTACGCATTTTTTGCACGAGATGAAAGGCCAAACTTTGAACAATCCACTGTTGTAGATCAAGGAATCGCCGCCCAATCTTCCCGTTAAAAATTATTCATTATTTAAATCATTAAGTTATATGGTAATGGTTATTTTATGGGCGCTTACAATTTCCCGTAACTTCTCATCATTTCTGAATAAATGCGTCGCTGAAGCGGGATAATCTGCTGTTTTTAACAGCAGATTTCCCTTCTTCTTTGCGATCTGCGTCGCATTTTAGAACATGATCGTCATGCGAAAAATGCCTGTTATTCGACCACGACGCGCCCATGCAGCGACTGTACCGGACGGTTATTATCGTGATGCATTGTCCGGGTGAATCTGGCAAGTTGTTCTGCAGAAACCGTCAGGGGCTGTTTAAGTACAATCCAGGTAACGCCTTCTGAACACGGTGGAGTGGTCAGTGAACCGCTAAAGCGCCAGTACGTTTTATTTTTTGGCAGCAGTTTGTTCAGGTTGAGATCCTGTTTGATGGAGACGTTCTGCTCGGCCTGCTGAGGCATAACGCGCCACAGTTTTTCAAGCTCCGGGTTTGCGGTCCCTTTATCAAACATGACCGCCACCACCGTCAGTTCCCCACTGGCATTTTTATGAACCAGATGCATTTCCATCGCGTATCTCTTGCCATGTACGGTGTTTTCGCTCGGCGCGTGGAAATGGAACTGCTGTAACGTCCAGGTTTGCTTATCGAGAGTAAGGGTATCGCGGGTGTTCGCCTGTTCACCTGCCTGAATGGTATGGCCATTGTTCGTCAGTGTAACAGGGCCATCAACGTAGTGGGTTTGTAGCGGGGAGAGATGGGCGTTAGTGGTCGAATCAATATTAACAGGAGACTGGTTCATACCGCTTTGACAGGTCTTATATGCCTCGTCCATCTCGCCCCAGTGTTGCGGTGAACCTTCCCCTTCATAGCTCCAGTGTGATGCAAATGCTGAAGCCGAAATCATGCTCAGCGCCAGCAGCGCTGCCTTGCCTGTAACGTGTGTCATCATATTCTTCCGGTGAATTTTTGTAATACAAATCAACATGATTTGTAGGGTTATTTTACCGAAGAATGAACGGGGGAGAGAGGATTATCAGAGGGTGAGAGGCGTGGTCAGATGACCACGCCAGATTCTTATTTTTTACGGCCGGTGATGCGGCACCACTCTTCTTTTTCCACCACCGGGTCGAGGGCAAAGAGATCGGCGTAGGCTTCACACACGCTGTCGGCCTGGCTTGCCAGGATACCGGAAAGCCCCAGCAGACCGCCCTCAACGGGCAGCACGCTGATTAACGGAGCCAGTTCGCGCAGTGGGCCCGCCAGAATGTTAGCGACCACCACATCGGCTTTCATGGCTTCTGGCTGAGCATCCGGCAGATACAGCTCCAGACGATCGGAGACGCCGTTACGCTCGGCATTATCGCGGCTGGCCTGAATCGCCTGCGGATCGATATCGATCCCGATGGCTTTTGCCGCGCCCAGCTTCAGGGCTGCAATCGCGAGGATCCCGGATCCGCAGCCGAAGTCGATCACTGTCTTACCGTCCAGATCCAGACCATCCAGCCACTGCAGGCACAGAGACGTGGTTGGGTGAGTACCGGTACCAAACGCCAGACCCGGGTCGAGCATCACGTTGACTGCGCTTTCATCAGGGACATCGCGCCAGCTCGGGCAGATCCACAGACGTTTGCCGAACTGCATCGGGTGGAAGTTATCCATCCACTCGCGTTCCCAGTCTTTGTCTTCCAGCTGTTCGATTTTATGCACGAAACCCGCGCCCAGCAGAGGATGATTCTCCAGAATCGCGACAACCTCTTTCATATCGGTTTCGGCATCAAACAGGCCAATAACGTCGGTATCACCCCACAGGCGGGTTTCGCCCGGCAGCGGCTCAAAGACCGGCGTGTCATGCGTGTCCTGGAAGGTGATAGAGACCGAACCGGCCTCCATCAGCGCATCGCTCAGCTCTTCGGCGTTCGCGCCGGTTGTGTTCAGTTTTAGTTGGATCCACGGCATGGCAAAACTCTTTATTTATCAGTAGAAATCATAGCGGGTTGTGGGACGGGCTGACCGAAACGGTTCCCCACCACAAACGCCAGTAAACTTAGCAGTAACGAAGGCACAATTGGATGGAAGCCCAGGTACTGAATCTTAAACGTTGCGAGGACGGCGTAAAGCACGCCGCCGACAATCATCGCGCTCAGCGCACCGGCGGCATTCGCGCGCTCCCAGTAGAGCCCTAACACCAGCGGCCACAGGAATACCGCTTCAAGCCCACCAAATGCCAGCAGGTTCAGCCAGATGATCATCTCCGGCGGGCGCCACGCGGCTAACAGCAGCAATGCCCCTAACACCAAAGTAATAACGGCCGACATGCGCTTCAGGCGCCGTTCATTCTCTGCCTGCTCAGGACGCAGGTTCAAATAGAGATCTTTAATGATCGTAGCGGAACTTTGCAGCAGCTGAGCGTTGATGGTCGACATAATGGCGGCCATCGGTGCGGCGAGGAAGATCCCGGCGGCAAATGGCGGCAGCACTTTAACCATCAGGGTTGGGATAACCAGATCGGGTACGGTAAGGTCAGGAATAACTGCCCGACCTAATGCGCCCGCCAGGTGCATACCAAACATCAGGATTGCGACAACGATAGTGCCGATAATGATACCTCTGTGCACGGCTTTGCTGTCTTTGTAAGAGATACAGCGCACGGCGGTATGCGGCAGGCCAATCACCCCAAAGCACACCAACACCCAGAACGAGGTCATAAAGGTTGGCGAAAGGATGTCATCCGCGCCCTGCGGCGAAACCAGTTTTGGATCGATCGTCTCGAGCGTTTCAACCGCATGGCTCAGGCCGCCCGCGGCGTGGACGATGCCGACCAGCAGGACAATAGTGCCGATAAGCATAACCATGCCCTGCATCGTATCGTTCAGCACGCTGGCGCGGAATCCGCCAAACGCGGTATACAGCGCAATGCTGACTCCGAAGATGATCAAGCCTGTCTCGTAGGGAATACCCGCTGCCGTTTCCAGCAGGCGTGCCCCGCCGATAAACTGTACCGTCATTGCGCCAATAAAGGCCACCAGCAGGCTTAAGCTGGCCAGCCATACCAGTAAACGGCTCTGATAGCGGGCAAACAGCATATCGTTGAGCGTCACGGCATTATAACGGCGCGCCAGAATGGCAAATTTTTTACCCAGTATGCCCAGAGAGAGCCAGACGGCAGGAAGCTGGATCATCGCCAGCAGCACCCAGCCTAACCCGTATTTATAGGCTGCTCCGGGTCCGCCGATAAACGAACTGGCGCTGATGTAGGTCGCGGTCAGCGTCATGGCCAGCACGACGCCGCCCATCGAGCGGCTACCCAGAAAATACTCGTTCAGGAAGGTGCCCGTCGTTCTTTTACGCATGGCGTAAACGGATAAACCAAACACCACTAACAAGTAAGCGATAAGCGGCAGAATGACTTCAAGCTGCATCATCGTCCTCCAGCGGAATATCGCGATAGATGAATTTCACCATTGCCCAGCACAGCAGGATGAAGACCAGCGGGACCAGCAGACACGCCATTTCGAACCAGTGCGGCAGGCCGGTGATGCCAATAGCGGAGTCAGGTAAGTAAGCAGTTACTAACCATGTTGCGAGATAGAGAAGGGTCAGCCACAGCGCCCAGCGCGCTTCTTTATGGGCCTGAACAAAACGTTTGTCCATTTTTTGTCCCTTGTGGATGAAGAAAGCGGGGATTGTACATGATGGGGCCTGGCGATCCCCAGAAATAAAAAAGGCCGGATAATCCGGCCTTTTAGCAACACAGGTCTCTTACTTCTCGTTCAGACCGAGTTTTTTCTCCAGATAGTGGATGTTGGTTCCACCATTCTGGAAGTGCTCGTCGCTCATGATACGCATCTGCAGATCTACGTTGGTTTTGATACCGTCGATGATCAGCTCCTGCAGGGCGTTTTTCATGCGGGCAATCGCCACGTCACGGTTTTCGCCGTAGCAGATAAGCTTGCCGATCATTGAGTCATAGTACGGCGGTACGGTGTAACCGGCGTAGATATGAGACTCCCAGCGCACACCAAAGCCACCCGGCGCGTGGAAACGCGTGATTTTACCCGGGCTTGGCAGGAAGGTGTTCGGGTCTTCAGCGTTGATACGGCACTCTACCGCATGGCCTTTCACCACAACTTCTTCCTGCTTGATGGACAGCGGCTGGCCTGCAGCGATACGCAGCTGTTCTTTGATCAGGTCAACGCCGGTGATCATTTCGGTAACCGGGTGTTCAACCTGAATACGGGTGTTCATTTCGATGAAATAGAACTCGCCGTTTTCGAACAGGAACTCAAAGGTACCTGCACCGCGATAGCCGATATCGACACACGCTTTGGAGCAACGCTCGCCGATGTAGCGACGCAGTTCCGGGGTAATGCCCGGTGCTGGTGCTTCTTCGACCACTTTCTGGTGACGACGCTGCATGGAGCAGTCACGTTCTGCCAGATAGATCGCGTTACCCTGACCGTCAGCCAGCACCTGAATTTCGATGTGGCGTGGGTTTTCCAGGTATTTTTCCATGTACACCATGTCATTGCTGAAAGCGGCTTTCGCTTCTGCTTTGGTCATGGAGATGGACTGCGCCAGTTCAGCATCGCTGCGCACAACGCGCATACCGCGACCGCCGCCGCCGCCGGACGCCTTGATGATAACCGGATAGCCAATGCGTTTAGCATGAGCACGGTTAGCATCCATGTCGTCGGTCAGAGGGCCGTCAGAGCCTGGTACGGTTGGAACACCGGCTTTTTTCATCGCGGTGATTGCAGACACTTTGTCGCCCATCAGGCGGATGGTGTCGGCTTTCGGGCCGATGAAGATGAAGCCAGAGCGTTCAACCTGCTCAGCAAAGTTGGCGTTCTCAGAGAGGAAGCCGTAACCCGGATGAATTGCCACCGCGCCGGTGATTTCAGCGGCGCTGATGATAGCCGGGATGTTCAGATAGCTTTTTACGGACGGAGCCGGGCCAATACAGACCGTCTCATCCGCCAGCAATACGTGTTTTAAATCGCGATCCGCGCTTGAGTGCACAGCGACGGTCTTGATGCCCAGTTCTTTACAGGCACGAAGAATACGCAGTGCGATCTCGCCGCGGTTGGCGATAACAATTTTATCCAGCATGTACGCCTCGTTACTCGATGACGACCAGCGGCTCGTCAAATTCAACCGGCTGACCACTTTCGACCAGAATCGCTTTCACAGTACCTGATTTGTCTGCTTCGATCTGGTTCATCATTTTCATCGCTTCAACGATGCACAGGGTATCGCCTACGTTGACTTTCTGACCCACTTCGATGAACGCCTTCGCGTCCGGGCTCGGGGTGCGGTAGAAAGTACCAACCATTGGGGAACGTACGATGTGACCACTGATTTCTGCTGCAGCGGCAGGTGCGGCTTCAGCTGCTGGCGCAACGGCTGCAGAGAGCGCAGGCTGCTGCACTGGCGCAGCATAAGCTTGCTGCATTACCGGGAAGCTAGCGGCTGGGGCTGCACGGCTGATGCGTACAGACTCTTCGCCTTCAGAAATTTCCAGTTCGGAGATGCCTGATTCTTCAACCAGCTCGATCAGTTTTTTAATCTTACGAATATCCATGAGTGGGTTCCGTACTCTTGTTTAGTGTGATTGTGACAAGCGTTTTACCGCTGTCTGTAAAGCGTATGAATAGCCGTCTGCGCCCAGTCCACAGATAACGCCAGCAGCGATATCTGACAGATACGAATGGTGACGGAACGGCTCTCGGGCGTGCACATTACTCAGGTGGATCTCGATAAACGGGATACTCACCGCGAGCAGTGCGTCGCGGATAGCAACACTGGTGTGCGTAAACGCGGCCGGATTGATCAGGATATAGTCCACATTGTCTTTAGCCTGATGAATACGGTCGATGAGTGCGTACTCCGCATTCGACTGAAAATGATCCAAATCCACATTCAGTGACGCTGCTTCCGTTCCCAGACGGTTAACAATTTCACTCAATGTTAGCGTGCCGTACTTCTCTGGCTCACGGGTGCCGAGCATGTTCAGGTTCGGTCCGTTCAAAACTAAGATATGGAATTTATCAGTCATTATGCCGCTATCTCCTGCGATTTTCGGGTAAAAAACAAAATATACCTTCGAAACGCAAATGTCACCTTTTCAGAGGCTTAAAACCGCTGTCAGGCGAACCAAGGTCGCACATTATAACGATTTCGTAGCATTTAGCAGCTAAATACTGGTCTTATCAGGGAAGATTATCAACCGCTATCCGAAAAAGATTTGCGGTTGACGGGTAATCTGCGGGAAAACGCACAGTTTCGCGAACTATCGCAACCACTGGCGGAACTTCTTGTAACGCCATGCCAAAAGCGCCACGGCCGCCAGTGCATAAAGGATTGGCTGCGGCGAGAGGATCTTCACCGACCACAGGTAATGAATGGGAGCGAGGATCGCGACAAGATAGACGAAGTTATGCAGAAGCTGCCAGCGCCTGCCCAGTTTTCGCTGCGCATATTGCGTGGATGTCAGCGCTAACGCCAGTAAAACCACCCAGCTCACGATACCCAGCGTCAGATAAGGACGTGTCACCAGTTCGCGGCCAAGCAGCGCCAGATTGTTAATTCCCAGTTCCAGCAGGGCGTAGCTGGTGAGGTGCAGCGTCGCCCAGGCAAAACACCATAGCCCTAACAGGCGACGGGTGCGTATCAATAAGGGCTGTTTAGCGTAGCGCGCCAGCGGCGAGACGAGCAAGGTGGCCAGCAAAAATTTCAGAGCCATCCGACCGGTAAAATGCTGGATATCCTTCGCCGGGTCTGCGCTAAAGAGCCCCTGGCTTGCGGCCCAGAACAGCCATATAAAAGGAAGCAGCCCGGCCAGGTGCAGCAGCACTTTCAGCCAGGTAATCTGTTTTGCCGTTAAACGCACTCAGAAGTTCTCCCGTAAGTTGAGGCCACGGTAAAGCGAGGCCACTTCATCCGCATAGCCGTTAAACAGCAGCGTCGGCTGGCGCTTCACGTCCAGCGCACCGCCGGAACCGATAAACCGCTCGGTTGCCTGCGACCAGCGCGGATGATCCACGTGCGGGTTCACGTTGGCGAAGAAACCGTATTCGTCCGGGGCCGCCAGATTCCAGGTGGTTGGCGGACGTTCGCGGGTAAGCTTAATGCTGACGATAGACTTAATCCCTTTGAAGCCATATTTCCACGGTACGGTTAAACGGATGGGGGCACCGTTCTGCGGCGGAAGCGCTTTGCCATAAACGCCAACGGTCAGCAGGGTGAGGGGGTGCATAGCTTCGTCGAGACGTAGCCCTTCCACATATGGATATTCAAGCCCGCCGCCGATGAACCGATCTTTCTGCCCGGGCATCTCGTCCGGCGCATAGCGCGTCTGGAAAGCGACATATTTTGCATTGCTGGTGGGTTCAACCATCGCCAGCAGTTTATGCAGCGGGAAGCCGACCCAGGGCACAACCATCGACCAGGCTTCCACGCAGCGCATGCGATAGATACGCTCTTCGAGCGGGAAACGGGTGGTGAGATCGTGATGGTCCAGCGTCAGGGGTTTCGCCACTTCGCCATCAATTTTCAGCGTCCACGGATCGGTTTTGAGGCTCCCCGCGTTGGCGGCAGGATCGGCCTTATCGAGACCAAATTCGTAGAAGTTGTTGTAGCCGGTAACTTTATCTTCCGGCGTGAGCGTCAGCTTGTTTTGCCATTCGGCCGGTTTGGTAAAGGTGAGCGGGGCGCCGGATGGGGCCTTTGGCCGATCGTTGCCTTTAAACCAGTCGAGCAGGTCGGCGTGTGCCGCGGGAGAGAGCGTCAGGGCTGTGGCGCTGATGCCAAGCATTTTCAGGATCTGGCGGCGCTGTAACATAAAGACAGACTCAGACGTTACGTCAGCTTCCGTCAGTTTTCGGTTTTTCATGGCATCCTCCGTCATGCGTTTTTCTAAGCATGACGGAGGAGAGGGATTCGCGCGAATATGTCACGAAAATTTGAAGATTAGGCGATTTTCACCAGCGCGCGGCCGTGGAATTGGTTGTCCATGATCTTACTGGCGTATTCCGGCGCCTGGCTGAGGGTTATCTCCGTTGCGCTCTGGGTATAGAAAGATTCCGGCAGATCGCGCACCAGCCGTTCCCAGGCTTGATGACGACGGGCCGGCGGGGTCATCACGGAATCCACGCCCTGCAGGCGTACGTTACGCAGAATAAATGGCATCACGGTGGTTGGCAGGGCAAATCCGCCCGCCAGACCGCAGGCTGCCACGCAGCCGCCGTAGTTCATCTGCGCCAGGACTTTTGCCAGCACCTTATCACCGACGGTATCCACCGCCCCTGCCCAAACCTGTTTTTCCAGCGGACGGGTTTCGGCAAATTCGTCGCGGCTGAGAATGCGGCTGGCACCGAGCTGGCGCAGATAGTCATGGGTGCTTTCTCGGCCGGAAACCGCAGCGACCTGATAGCCCAGCTTGTGGAGCAGCGTGACTGCCGTGCTGCCCACGCCGCCGCTGGCGCCGGTGACGACAATTTCCCCTGACTCAGGGCGAATACCCGCATCTTCCAGCGCCATCACGCACAGCATGGCGGTAAAGCCTGCCGTGCCGACGATCATCGCCTTGCGGCCATCCATGCCTTTCGGCACAGGCACCAGCCAGTCGCCCTTCACGCGCGCCTGCGTTGCCAGCCCACCCCAGTGATTTTCACCCACGCCCCAGCCGGTGAGCAGCACATGCTGGCCCGGATGGAAGCGCGGATCCTCGCTGGTATGAACCCGCCCAGCGAAATCGATCCCCGGCACCATAGGGAAATTTCGGATGATTTTACCCTTACCGGTAATAGCCAGCGCATCTTTATAATTTAAACTGGACCAGTCGATGTCGACGGTTACGTCGCCTTCCGGCAGGCGACTCTCTTCAACCGCCTGCACTGAGGCAAGCGTTTTGCCGTCCTGCTGTTCTAAGATCAAAGCCTGCATACGGGGTCCTCACGACTCAGATGATTGGAAAATAATTTCTGAAGACTATACTCGCTCAGGGAAACGCAGTGCCGATTTAACGCAATAAATTGCCAGATACGCCCGATTTGGTAGTATGCCGCATTTGAAATGCAAGTTAGCGCTTACTCGCTACCCCATCAACCCACGGAGTAATCTCAAGGATGCGATTAACGACGAAGTTCTCAGCTTTTATCACCTTGCTGACGGGGCTTACCATTTTTGTCACGCTTCTGGGCTGTTCCCTGAGTTTTTACACCGCCATTCAGGACAAGCTGGTCAACCGGGTACAGTCTGTTGCCTCGGTGATTGATACGCGTCTGCTGACGACGCCCCTACCGGCGCTCTCCCGTGAGCTTGATGAGTTGATGGTACCTGTTGATATCGTTCAGATCGACATTCTGCAGGGAAAGCATCGTGTTTTAAGCCATGAACGACCGGGAAGCTATCGCCCCGCGGGCGTGGTAAGCCAGTATCGGGAAGTGACGGTGCATTCCCTTAAAAATCCGGGGATGACCATACACATGGTCTACCTCGATCCGATGGCCAGCTATTTCCGTTCCATGATGACCACCGCACCGCTCACCGTCGCCGTTGCGTTTATCGTCCTGCTGATCTTTCTCGCGGTCCGCTGGCTGCGCCGCCAGCTCTCTGGTCAGGAGCTGCTGGAGATGCGATCCGTACGTATCCTGAACGGTGAACGCGGCCCGCAGGTGCGTGGCTCTGTTCACGAGTGGCCGTCACGCGCCAGCAGCGCGCTCGATACCCTGCTCTCCGAAATCCAGTTTGCCAGCGATCAGCGCAGCCGTATGGATACGCTGATCCGCTCTTATGCGGCGCAGGATAATAAAACTGGCCTTAACAACCGTCTTTTCTTTGATAATCAGCTCGCCACGCTGCTCGACGATTCAGAAAAAGTGGGGACACACGGGGTGGTGATGATGATTCGCCTGCCCGATTTCGATCTCCTGCGCGACACCTGGGGACAGCGTGCCGCGGAAGAAAACCTCTTTACGCTGATCAACCTGCTCTCCACCTTTATTATGCGCTACCCGGGCGCGCTGCTGGCCCGCTATCACCGCAGCGACTTTGCCGTGCTGTTGCCTCACCGTACGCTGAAGGAATCCGAAAGCATCGCCAGCCAGCTGCTGAAGGCGGTAGATGCGCTGCCGCAGAGCAAAATGCTCGACAGGGACGATATGGTCCACATGGGGATCTGCGCCTGGCGTGGCGGACAATCCACAGAGCAGGTGATGGAACATGCGGAAGCCGCTACCCGCAACGCCGTGTTGCAGGGGGCCAACGGATGGGCGGTTTACGATGACTCGCTGCCGGAAAAAGGGCGCGGCAACGTGCGCTGGCGCACGCTGATTGAGCAAATGCTCAGCCGCGGCGGGCCACGTATTTATCAAAAACCCGCGGTCATGAAAAACGGCAACGTTCATCACCGTGAACTGATGTGTCGTATTTTTGACGGTACCGAAGAGGTCATCTCTGCGGAATATCTGCCGATGGTGCTGCAATTTGGCCTGTCCGAAGAGTATGACCGCCAGCAAATTACCCGGCTGATTCCGTTTTTATCCTTCTGGCCTGAAGAAAACCTGGCGTTACAGGTCACCGTGGAGTCGTTAATACGCCCACGTTTTCAGCGCTGGCTACGTGATACGTTAATGCAATGCGAAAAATCGCAACGTAAACACATTATTTTTGAACTTGCTGAGGCCGATGTAGGTCAACACATCAGCCGGTTACGTCCGGTGGTACGTTTGATCAATGCGCTCGGTGCACGTATCGCTGTGACGCAGGCAGGTTTAACGCTGGTCAGCACCAACTGGATCAAGGAACTGGATGTGGAGTTATTAAAGCTACATCCGGGGCTGGTAAGGAATATTGAGAAGCGTACGGAAAACCAGCTGCTGGTACAGAGTCTGGTAGAAGCGTGCAAGGGTACGCGAACACAAGTATTTGCCACGGGCGTGCGCTCCAGAAGCGAATGGCAGATGTTAACAGCGCGCGGCGTGATGGGCGGTCAGGGGGATTTTTTTGCTGCCTCTCAACCGCTTGACACCAACGTGAAAAAATATTTGCAAAGATACTCTGTTTGACCTGCCGTTTACGCTGTTTTCACGTAGAATATCGCGCCTGTAGCTTTGAGTATGTCGAGCAAAAAGCCAGTGAACGACCTGTAACGGGTTACAAACGTCAGTGGGGAACGCTACTGTTTACTCAGCCCTGAGGGAATCAGGGGATGATTTTGTAACATCAGGAAACGTACTGCACAAATTTTCACCGTTGCAGATGATTTTTGCGCCTTGTCGCTGCTGCGTGTGGTTGGTAAAGTAAGCGGATTTTGTTTTCCGCCCCAGCTTTCAGGATTATCCCTTAGTATGTTGAAAAAATTTCGTGGCATGTTTTCCAATGACCTGTCCATTGACCTGGGTACCGCGAATACCCTTATTTATGTAAAAGGACAAGGCATCGTATTGAATGAGCCTTCCGTTGTGGCCATTCGTCAGGATCGTGCAGGCTCGCCGAAAAGCGTGGCCGCAGTGGGTCATGACGCGAAGCAGATGCTGGGTCGTACCCCTGGCAACATCGCCGCCATTCGCCCAATGAAAGACGGCGTTATCGCCGACTTCTTCGTGACTGAAAAAATGCTTCAGCACTTCATCAAGCAGGTTCACAGCAACAGCTTCATGCGTCCAAGCCCGCGTGTTCTGGTGTGTGTGCCGGTTGGCGCAACCCAGGTAGAGCGTCGCGCAATCCGTGAATCTGCCCAGGGTGCAGGTGCACGTGAAGTGTTCCTGATTGAAGAGCCAATGGCTGCGGCCATCGGTGCTGGCCTGCCTGTTTCCGAAGCTACCGGTTCTATGGTGGTGGATATCGGTGGTGGTACCACTGAAGTGGCCGTTATCTCTCTGAACGGCGTGGTGTACTCCTCTTCCGTACGTATCGGTGGTGACCGCTTCGATGAAGCCATCATTAATTATGTGCGCCGTAACTACGGCTCTCTGATCGGTGAAGCCACCGCAGAGCGTATCAAACACGAAATCGGCTCTGCGTATCCGGGCGATGAAGTGCGTGAGATCGAAGTACGTGGCCGTAACCTGGCTGAAGGTGTTCCACGCGGTTTCACCCTGAACTCCAACGAAATTCTGGAAGCTCTGCAGGAACCACTGACGGGCATCGTGAGCGCGGTAATGGTTGCGCTGGAACAGTGCCCACCAGAGCTGGCGTCCGATATCTCCGAGCGCGGTATGGTTCTGACCGGTGGTGGTGCGCTGCTGCGTAACCTCGACCGCCTGTTAATGGAAGAGACAGGTATTCCTGTCGTAGTTGCAGAAGATCCACTGACTTGCGTCGCCCGTGGTGGTGGCAAGGCGCTGGAAATGATCGACATGCACGGCGGCGATTTGTTCAGCGAAGAGTAGTCGAGTTTGAGAGGGTAGCAATTTGCTACCCTTTCTCTCTGACGCGAGAATACGCATAGCCTATGAAGCCAATTTTTAGCCGTGGCCCATCGCTACAGTTTCGCCTTATTCTGGCGGTTCTGGTTGCGCTTGGGGTCATTATTGCCGATAGCCGCCTCGGTACGTTCAGCCAGATCAGAACGTACATGGATACCGCCGTCAGTCCTTTCTACTTTGTTTCAAATGGTCCCCGTGAACTGCTCGACTCCGTTTCTCAAACGCTGTCTTCGCGCGACCAACTCGAACTCGAAAACCGGGCATTACGTCAGGAACTGCTGCTGAAAAACAGCGAACTGCTGATGCTGGGGCAATACAAGCAGGAGAACGCGCGTCTGCGTGAACTGCTCGGCTCGCCGCTGCGTCAGGATGAGCAGAAAATGGTCACGCAGGTGATTTCCACCGTGAACGACCCCTACAGCGATCAGGTAGTGATCGACAAAGGGAGCGTGAACGGGGTGTATGAAGGTCAGCCTGTTATCAGCGATAAAGGCGTTGTGGGCCAGGTTGTTGCCGTGGCTAAACTGACCAGCCGCGTGCTGCTGATTTGCGATGCCACGCATGCGCTGCCGATCCAGGTTCTGCGCAACGACATCCGCGTGATTGCGGCTGGTAACGGCTGTACGGACGACCTGCAGCTGGAACACCTGCCGGCTAACACGGATATCCGCGTGGGCGACGTGCTGGTGACGTCCGGCCTGGGTGGACGCTTCCCTGAAGGTTATCCGGTTGCGGTGGTCTCTTCGGTCAAGCTGGACACCCAGCGTGCCTATACCGTGATTCAGGCCCGTCCAACCGCCGGTTTGCAGCGTCTGCGCTATCTGCTGCTGCTGTGGGGCGCCGATCGTAACGGTTCTAATCCGATGACGCCTGAAGAGGTGCATCGCGTGGCGAACGAGCGCCTGATGCAGATGATGCCGCAGGTTCTCCCACCTGCGGATTCCATGGGGCCGCCTGCGCCAGTACCGGCACCGGCAACCGGGTTAACGCAGCCGCTGCCGGATGCGCCGCCACCGCCTAAACTCTCTTCGGGAGGGCAGTAGTGGCAAGCTATCGTAGCCAGGGACGCTGGGTCATCTGGCTCTCGTTTCTCATTGCACTGTTACTGCAAGTGATGCCCTGGCCGGATGACATTCTCGTTTTCCGGCCAAACTGGGTATTGCTCATTTTACTCTACTGGATCCTTGCCCTGCCGCATCGCGTAAATGTCGGCACAGGTTTCGTGATGGGTGCCATACTGGATCTCATTAGCGGCTCTACGCTTGGCGTGCGCGCCTTGTCCATGAGCATTATTGCGTACCTCGTCGCACTCAAATTCCAGCTCTTTCGTAACCTTGCGCTCTGGCAACAGGCCCTGGTAGTGATGCTATTGTCGCTCGCTGCGGATATCGTTGTTTTCTGGGCTGAGTTTTTAGTGATCAACGTCTCTTTCCGACCGGAAGTGTTCTGGAGTAGTGTAGTAAACGGTGTGCTCTGGCCTTGGTTATTCCTGCTGATGCGTAAGGTTCGCCAGCAGTTTGCTGTGCAATAAAAGGTTTCTATGACGTCTTTGTATCTCGCTTCCGGCTCCCCGCGCCGTCAGGAACTCCTGACGCAGCTAGGCGTCTCTTTTGAACGCATCGTTACCGGCATTGAAGAAAAACGTGCTGAGGGCGAAAGCGCTCAACAGTACGTGTCTCGCCTGGCGCGCGAGAAAGCGCAGGCGGGTGTGGCCAGTGTGCCACGCGATCTTCCCGTGCTGGGAGCAGATACCATCGTTATTCTGAACGGTGAAGTGCTTGAGAAACCGCGCGACGCCGATCATGCGGCGCGCATGCTGCACAAAATGTCCGGACAAACGCATCAGGTGATGACGGCCGTCGCCCTGGCTGACCGCCAGCACGTGCTGGATTGCCTGGTAGTGACCGAAGTGACGTTCAGAGTACTTACCGACGACGACATCGCCGCTTATATTGCCAGCGGTGAACCAATGGATAAAGCAGGTGCATACGGTATTCAGGGGCTGGGTGGCTGTTTTGTCAGGAAGATTAATGGCAGCTATCACGCCGTAGTCGGCTTACCGCTGGTGGAAACGTATGAGTTGCTGAGCAATTTTAACTCACTGCGTGAGGGAAGGGATAATTATGACGGCTGAATTGTTGGTAAACGTAACGCCATCGGAAACCCGTGTGGCCTATATTGATGGTGGCATTCTTCAGGAAATTCATATTGAGCGTGAAGCGCGGCGCGGAATAGTAGGCAATATCTACAAAGGTCGTGTCAGTCGTGTACTACCGGGTATGCAGGCGGCTTTTGTAGATATTGGACTGGATAAGGCGGCATTTTTACATGCCTCCGATATCATGCCGCACACCGAGTGCGTCGCGGGCGAAGAGCAAAAGCAGTTTGCCGTGCGAGATATTTCTGAACTGGTGCGTCAGGGACAGGATCTGATGGTGCAGGTGGTGAAAGACCCCCTCGGTACCAAAGGCGCCCGTCTGACCACCGACATCACCTTACCTTCCCGCTATCTGGTCTTTATGCCCGGCGCGTCGCACGTGGGCGTTTCGCAGCGTATTGAGAGCGAAACCGAGCGCGAGCGTCTGAAGAAAGTGGTCAGCGCCTACTGCGATGAACAGGGTGGGTTTATCATCCGTACCGCTGCGGAAGGGATCAGCGAAGAAGACCTGGCGTCGGATGCGGCTTACCTGAAGCGCGTCTGGACCAAGGTGATGGAGCGTAAAAAACGCAACCAGACCCGCTACCAGCTCTACGGTGAACTGGCCCTTGCTCAGCGCGTTCTGCGCGACTTTGCTGATGCCCAGCTCGACCGCATTCGCGTGGACTCGCGTCTGACCTATGAAGCGCTGCTGGAGTTTACCGCCGAATATATCCCGGAGATGCCCGGCCTGCTGGAGCATTATTCAGGGCGTCAGCCGATCTTCGATCTCTATGATGTCGAAAACGAGATCCAGCGCGCGCTGGAGCGTAAGGTTGAGCTGAAGTCAGGCGGCTATCTGATCATCGATCAGACCGAAGCGATGACCACCGTCGATATCAACACCGGCGCGTTTGTCGGCCATCGCAACCTCGATGACACCATCTTCAACACCAACATCGAAGCCACGCAGGCGATTGCGCGCCAGCTTCGTCTGCGCAATCTGGGCGGCATTATCATCATCGACTTCATCGATATGAGTAATGAAGACCATCGTCGCCGCGTGCTGCACTCGCTTGAGCAGGCGCTGAGCAAAGACCGCGTGAAAACCAGCATTAACGGCTTCTCGCAGCTGGGGCTGGTGGAAATGACGCGTAAGCGTACCCGCGAGAGCGTTGAGCATGTGCTGTGTAATGAATGCCCAACCTGCCATGGGCGCGGAACGGTAAAGACGGTTGAGACCGTCTGCTATGAAATTATGCGCGAAATCGTCCGTGTTCATCATGCCTACGACTCCGATCGTTTTCTGGTCTATGCTTCCCCTGCGGTGGCTGAAGCGCTGAAAGGCGAAGAGTCACACGCGCTGGCGGAAGTGGAAATCTTTGTCGGCAAACAGGTAAAAGTACAAATTGAACCGCTCTATAACCAGGAGCAGTTTGACGTCGTGATGATGTAAGACGCAGTACGCTGCGTGACGAAAGCTGACAAGGAGAGATGCGTGAGGCGATTGCCGGGGATTTTATTGCTTACAGGGGCAACGCTGGTCGTGATTGTCGCGTTGCTCGTGAGCGGGCTACGCCTCGTATTACCGCATCTGGACAGCTGGCGTCCGCAACTGCTGGCTAAAATTGAATCCACCACCGGCGTGCCGGTGAACGTAAGCCAGATTAGCGCTAACTGGCAGAATTTTGGCCCGACGCTCGATGTCCGGGATATCAACGCCAGCCTCAAAGATGGCGGCCACCTGAAAATCAAACGCGTGACCCTGGCGCTGGACGTCTGGCAAAGCCTGCTGCATCTGCGCTGGCAGTTTCGCGATCTCACCTTTTATCAACTCCAGTTCCTGACCAATACGCCTCTGTCCGGCGGCGATAGCGGTCAGGGTCTGGAAGCCAACCGCTTCAGCGATCTTTTCCTCCGTCAGTTCGATCACTTCGATCTGCGCGACAGTGAAGTGAGCTTCATTACCCTCTCCGGCCAGCGCGCCGAACTGGCGATCCCTCAGCTGACCTGGCTCAACGGTAAAGAACGTCACCGCGCTGAGGGGCAGGTCAATCTCTCAAGCCTGAACGGCCAGCACGGCGTGATGCAGGTGCGCATGGATCTGCGGGACGATGACGGCCTGTTAAACAACGGCAAAGTCTGGCTGCAGGCCGACGATGTTGACGTAAAGCCGTGGCTGGGCGACTGGCTCCAGCAAAATATGCAGCTGGAGACTGCCCGTTTCAGCCTTGAAGGCTGGCTGACCCTGACCAAAGGTGAATTTGCCAGCGGCGATATCTGGCTCAAGCAGGGGGGCGCCAGCTGGAAAGGCGAAAAACAGCAGCATCAGCTTTCCGTCGATAACCTCACCGCGCACGTGACGCAGGAAAAAGAGGGCTGGCAGTTTGCCATTCCGGATACGCGCATCACCATGGACGGCAAGCCGTGGCCGCGCGGTGCGCTGACGCTGGCCTGGATGCCGGAGCAGGACGTCGGCGGCACGGCCAGTAAACGCAGCGACGAGCTGCGCATCCGCGCCAGCAACCTCGATTTGGCGGCCATTGAGGGCCTGCGCTCGATGGCGGCAAAACTCTCTCCGGACCTGGGCGAGATCTGGCTGGCAACGCAGCCTAGCGGGAAGATAGACGCTCTGGCGCTGGATATCCCGCTCCAGGCGACGGAAAAAACCCGCTTCCAGGCAACATGGAAAGATCTTGCCTGGAAGCAGTGGAAGCTGCTGCCGGGGGCGGAGCACTTTAGCGGCAAGCTGGAAGGCAGCGTGAAAAACGGCAGGCTGACGGTTGATATGCACGATGCCAAAATGCCTTACGAGACGGTCTTCCGCGCGCCGCTGGAAATCGAACAGGGCAGCGCGGTGCTTAACTGGCTCCGTAACGACAAGGGCTTCCAGCTTGATGGCCGCCATATCGATGTGAAAGCCAAAGCGGTGCACGCGCGCGGCGATTTTCGCTATCTGCAGCCTGAAGGTGACGAGCCGTGGCTGGGGATTCTGGCCGGGATCAGCACCGATGACGGCTCTCAGGCCTGGCGCTACTTCCCGGAAAACCTGATGGGAAAAGCCCTGGTGGACTATCTCAGCGGCGCGATTCAGGGCGGTCAGGCGGACAATGCCACGCTGGTGTACGGCGGTAATCCGCATCTTTTCCCGTACAAACACAATGAAGGCCAGTTCCAGGTGCTGGTGCCGCTGCATAACGCGACCTTTGCGTTCCAGCCCGGCTGGCCCGCGCTGAAAGATCTGGATATCGAGCTCAACTTCCTCAATGACGGACTATGGATGAAGTCCGACAGCGTGGCGCTGGGCGGCGTGACGGCCAGCAACCTGACGGCCAACATCCCGGATTACTCCAAAGAGAAGCTGCTGATTGATGCCGACATCAATGGCCCGGGCAAAGCGGTGGGGCCGTACTTTGAGGAGACGCCCCTGAAAGAGTCGCTGGCGGCGACGCTCCAGCAGCTACAGCTCGATGGCGATGTGAATGCTCGCTTACATCTTGATATCCCGCTGGACGGCGAGATGACCACCGCCAAAGGTGACGTCCGCCTTAAGAACAACAGCCTGTTCATCAAACCCCTTGAGAGCACGCTGAAAAATCTCAGCGGGCAGTTCAGCTTTGACAACGGAAACCTGAAGAGCGAGCCGCTTACGGCCAGCTGGTTTAATCAGCCCGTTAATATCGACTTCACGACCACCGAGGGTGAAAAGGCTT
The DNA here is from genome assembly GCF_035064085.1 of Enterobacter sp. R-1.6.2. Taxonomy (NCBI): domain Bacteria; kingdom Pseudomonadati; phylum Pseudomonadota; class Gammaproteobacteria; order Enterobacterales; family Enterobacteriaceae; genus Enterobacter; species Enterobacter sp. R-1.6.2. Next base: position 159,534 of record NZ_JASEYI010000010.1, on the reverse strand, counting down.
ATCAGGTAGCCGTCAATCTGGACGGTAACTGGCAGCCAGCGCGCATGGAGGTCCTGCCGAAACCCATTGAGGCGTCAGTGCAGGGCGCAGTCGCCTGGCAGGGTAAAGTGGCAATCGACCTGCCATATCACGCGGGCGCCCAGTATAAGGTCGACATCACGGGCGATCTGAAAAACCTGCAGAGCCAGCTGCCTGCGCCGCTGGATAAACAGGCCGGACAGCCGCTGCCGGTAAAGCTGAACGTCGATGGCAACCTGAACAGCTTCGCGCTGACCGGAAGCGCGGGCGGGACAAACCACTTCAACAGCCGCTGGCTGCTTAACCGCAAGCTCACCCTCGACAAAGCCATCTGGACAACGGATAGCCGCTCCACGCCGCCTCTGCCGGAGCAGTCGGGCATTGAGCTGAATCTCCCGCCGATGGACGGTGCAGAGTGGCTGGCGCTGTTCCAGAAAGGCGTCGGGCAAAACGTTGATGAAACCGCCCAGTTCCCGCAAGCCATTACCGTACGCACGCCGTCGCTGATGCTGGGCGGGCAGCAGTGGAACAACCTGAGCCTGGTTTCACAGCCTGGCGCTAACGGCACGAAGGTGGAGGCCCAGGGCAGAGAGATCAACGGCACGCTGACCATGCGCAATCACGCGCCGTGGCAGGCGGCGATCCGCTATCTCTACTACAACCCGGCAAGCGCCGCGAGCGGGAAAGATAAACCGGCAGAAGCCTCGCCGCTGAGCAATGTCTCCCGCGTCGATTTTAGCGGCTGGCCCGATCTCCAGCTGCGCTGCGCGGAGTGCTGGCTGTGGGGGCAGAAATATGGCCGTATTGACGGTGATTTCACTATTCAGGCCAACACGCTTACGCTCTCCGGTGGCCTGGTTGATACCGGTTTTGGCCGCATGACGGCCGCAGGGGAATGGGTGAATAACCCGGGCGAGCAGCGAACTTCCCTGAAGGGCGACATTAAAGGCAACAAGCTGGATGCGGCAGCCAATTTCTTTGGAATCAGCACGCCGCTGCGCGGCTCGTCGTTTGACGTCGATTACGATCTTCACTGGCGTGACGCTCCGTGGAAGCCGGATGAGGCCTCGCTGAACGGCATTCTGAAAACCCGCTTCGGCAAAGGTGAAATTGCCGACGTGAGCACGGGGCGCGCCGGGCAGATCCTGCGCCTGCTGAGTTTTGATGCGCTGCTGCGCAAGCTGCGCTTCGATTTCAGCGATACCTTCAGCGAAGGTTTCTACTACGATTCCATCCGCAGCACGGCGTGGATCAAGGACGGTGTTCTGCATACGGACGACACGCTGGTGGATGGCCTGGAAGCGGATATCGCTATGAAAGGCTCCGTTAACCTCGTGCGTCGCGAGCTGGATATGGAAGCCGTGGTGGCGCCGGAAATTTCCGCGAGCGTGGGCGTGGCGGCGGCCTTTGTGGTGAACCCGATTGTCGGTGCGGCGGTGTTTGCCGCCAGCAAAGTGCTGGGTCCGCTGTGGAGCAAGGTCTCCATTCTGCGCTACCGCATTACCGGTCCGGTAGATAAACCGCAGATTAACGAGGTGCTGCGCCAGCCGCGCAAAGATGCACAGCAATGATTTGACGTGGGCAGGTAATTGCCTCACTCTCAATAAATACGATCTTTATACCGCCACGGGCGGCAACGAACGAGTAGCAATACGATGAGTCTGAACCTGGTAAGTGAACATTTGCTCGCAGCGAACGGCCTGAGCCATCAGGACCTGTTCTCCATTCTTGGTCAACTGACCGAACGCCGTCTCGACTACGGCGACCTTTATTTCCAGTCGAGCTATCACGAATCCTGGGTTTTAGAAGACAGCATCATCAAAGATGGCTCCTACAACATTGACCAGGGCGTCGGCGTCCGTGCCGTCAGCGGCGAGAAAACCGGTTTTGCCTATGCCGATCAGATTAGCCTTGCCGCACTCGAGCAGAGCGCGCAGGCCGCGCGTACCATTGTGCGTGATACCGGTGATGGTCGCGTGAAAACACTGGGAGAAGTGCAGCACTCTGCGCTCTATACCAGCATCGATCCGCTGCAGAGCATGAGCCGTGAAGAGAAGCTGGATATCCTGCGTCGCGTGGACAAAGTCGCCCGCGCGGCGGACAAACGCGTGCAGGAAGTTTCTGCCAGCCTGAGCGGCGTGTATGAGTTGATTCTGGTTGCGGCAACGGACGGTACCCTTGCGGCAGACGTTCGCCCGCTGGTGCGTCTCTCCATCAGCGTGCAGGTCGATGACGACGGCAAACGCGAGCGCGGCTCAAGCGGCGGCGGCGGTCGTTTCGGCTATGACTGGTTCCTGGGCGACGTTGACGGTGAAGCACGCGCCGACGCGTGGGCGAAAGAAGCCGTGCGCATGGCGCTGGTGAATCTTAATGCCGTCGCGGCGCCGGCGGGCTCATTCCCGGTGGTGCTGGGCGCCGGCTGGCCGGGCGTGCTGTTACACGAAGCCGTAGGCCACGGCCTGGAAGGCGACTTTAACCGTCGCGGGACGTCCGTGTTCAGCGGTCAAATCGGGCAGCTTGTCTCCTCTGAGCTGTGCACCGTGGTGGATGACGGCACCATGCGCGATCGTCGCGGCTCGGTGGCTATCGACGATGAAGGTACGCCAGGCCAGTACAATGTGCTGATCGAAAACGGCGTGCTGAAAGGCTACATGCAGGACAAACTTAACGCGCGCCTGATGGGCGTCGCGCCGACGGGCAACGGACGCCGTGAATCTTACGCGCATCTGCCGATGCCGCGCATGACCAACACGTACATGCTGCCGGGCAAATCGACGCCGCAGGAGATTATCGAATCCGTCGATTACGGTATCTTTGCGCCAAACTTTGGCGGCGGCCAGGTGGACATTACCTCCGGTAAGTTTGTTTTCTCCACGTCAGAAGCGTATCTGATCGAGAAAGGTAAAGTGACCAAAGCGGTGAAGGGGGCGACGCTGATTGGCTCCGGTATTGAAGCCATGCAGCAGATTTCCATGGTCGGTAACGATCTGAAGCTGGATAACGGCGTGGGCGTCTGCGGTAAAGAGGGCCAGAGCCTGCCGGTTGGCGTGGGCCAGCCAACGCTGAAGGTGGACAACCTGACGGTGGGCGGCACGGCGTAATTTCCTGACCCTCTCCCCAAAGGGGAGAGGGGGCTGCTCCGCGCTGTCTTTTCTCCCTCGTCATTATGGAAAAAGGCCTACTCTTTCCTTCTCCCCCGCATCCCCTGAAACAGCTCCGCCACGTCCACAAAATACTCGGTCAGATAGTTAATACACACCTGAACCTTGAGCGGGAGTTTGTCTTTTTCGGTATACAGGGCGTACACCGGGCGCGGATCGGACTGGTAGCGCGGGAAGAGGATCTCCAGCACGCCGCTGTTGATCTCGTTGATCACCCACATTAACGGCACGTAGGCGATCCCGGCGCCGGCCACCAGCCAGCGTGAAATCGTCATCGGATCGTTAGTGACAAACCGCCCTTCCGGCAGCAGTTTGGTAGAAATCCCTTCCGGGGCAATCAGCTCAAATTCATTATCGGGCCGCACGCTGTACTCCAGCCACGAGTGGTTGGTGAGATCGGCGGGCTTCTCCGGAACGCCGTACTGCGCCAGATAGCTTTTCGAGGCGCAGACCACCATCGGCATGCTGCCCAGCCGTCGCGAGAACAGGCTGGAATCCTGCAACGCGCCGACGCGGATCACCACGTCCAGCCCGTCGGCAATCAGATCCGGCGCCGGGATACCCGTCACCAGATTGACCGTAAGACCGGGGTACTCTTTCAGCATATCCGCCGTCATGGCAGCGAGAACATTTTGTGCCATAGTTGAAGAACACCCGATGCGCAGCGTGCCGATGGGGGTGTTGTTGAAGGCATAGAGCTGTTCGTGAACATCCTGCACTTCAAGCAGCATACGGCGACAGCCCTGATAGTAAATTTTACCCGCTTCCGTCAGCCCAATGCTGCGGGTACTGCGGTTGAGCAGCTTGACCTGAAGCTCATCTTCCAGTTTGGACACCGTCTGGCTGATGGATGAGACGCTCATCTGAAGCTGGCGTGCAGCGGCGGTAAAAGAGCCCAGCTCAACCACTTTGGCGAAGACCGACATGCGTTTTAAACGTTCCATTGTTCACTCTGGCTTAAAAGTGATTTAGATCACATATTATAGATAACAGCATAACAGTTACGTTAATATATTATTAATTACATAACGGCTGCGCCATTCTCGCCCGGCGTTTCTTGCTCTCCTGCGGTGGCGTGCGCTAAAAAATTCTGAAGCCTGCACTCTCTCTTATCAAGGTCAACATGAGTCTGTTTCCCGTTATCGTGGTGTTCGGTCTGTCGTTCCCACCGATATTTTTCGAGCTTCTTTTATCACTGGCGATCTTCTGGCTGGTGCGCAAGGTGCTGGTCCCTACCGGGATCTACGATTTCGTCTGGCACCCTGCATTGTTCAATACCGCGCTGTATTGCTGCCTGTTTTATCTGATATCGCGCATGTTTGTCTGAGGTTGATGTGAAAACGCTAACAAGAAAAATCTCCCGCACTGCCATCACAATGGCGCTGGTTATCCTCGCCTTCATCGCTATTTTCCGCGCCTGGGTTTATTACACCGAATCACCGTGGACGCGTGATGCACGCTTCAGCGCCGATGTGGTGGCAATAGCCCCTGACGTGGCCGGCCTTATCACGGCGGTCAACGTCCACGATAACCAGCTGGTGAAAAAAGATCAGGTCCTGTTCACCATCGACCAGCCTCGTTACCAGAAAGCGCTGGAAGAGGCGGAAGCGGACGTGGCCTATTATCAGGCGCTGGCTGCGGAGAAACGCCGCGAGGCAGGTCGCCGTAATCAGCTGGGCGTTCAGGCAATGTCCCGCGAAGAGATTGACCAGTCCAACAACGTGCTGCAAACCGTGCTGCACCAGCTGGCGAAAGCGCAGGCAACGCGCGATCTGGCGAAGCTCGATCTCGAGCGCACCGTGATCCGCGCGCCATCCGATGGTTGGGTCACCAACCTTAACGTCTATGCCGGGGAATTCATTACCCGTGGCTCTACCGCCGTGGCGCTGGTTAAACAGAACTCCTTCTACGTGCTAGCCTATATGGAAGAGACCAAGCTGGAAGGCGTGCGCCCAGGTTACCGGGCGGAAATCACGCCGCTCGGCAGCAACCGCGTCTTTAAAGGCACCGTCGACAGCGTTGCCGCAGGGGTGACTAACTCCAGCAGTTCTAACGATGCCAAAGGGATGGCGACGGTCGATTCCAACCTGGAGTGGGTGCGTCTGGCCCAGCGCGTGCCGGTACGTATTCATCTGGATGAACAGCAGGGAAATCTGTGGCCTGCGGGTACCACGGCGACGGTGGTGATCACCGGTGAAAAGGACCGGGATGCCAGCCAGGACTCGTTCTTCCGTAAAATTGCCCACCGCCTGCGCGAGTTTGGTTAATCGCCATGGGTATCTTTTCCATCGCCAGCCAGCATATTCGCTTCGCCGTGAAGCTGGCGTGCGCCATCGTGCTGGCGCTGTTTGTTGGCTTTCACTTCCAGCTTGAAACCCCTCGCTGGGCAGTGCTGACGGCTGCGATTGTCGCGGCGGGCCCGGCCTTTGCTGCGGGCGGGGAACCCTATTCAGGCGCGATCCGCTATCGCGGGATGCTGCGTATCATCGGGACGTTTATCGGCTGTTTCGCGGCGCTGACCATTATTATTCTCATGATCCGCACCCCGCTGCTGATGCTGATGGTGTGCTGTATCTGGGCCGGTTTCTGCACCTGGATCTCGTCTCTGGTGAAAGTGGAGAACTCCTACGCCTGGGGACTGGCGGGCTATACCGCGCTGATTATTGTCATCACTATCCAAAGTGAACCGCTGCTCGCCCCGCAGTTTGCGGTTGAGCGCTGCAGCGAGATTGTGATTGGTATTGTCAGCGCGATCGTCGCTGACCTGCTTTTCTCTCCGCGCTCCATCAAGCAGGAAGTCGACCGTGAGCTCGACGCGCTGATTGTTGCCCAGTATCAGCTGATGCAGCTGTGCATTAAGCATGGCGATAGCGAAGAGGTGGATAAAGCCTGGAGCGGGCTGGTACGTCGTACGCAGGCGCTGGAAGGAATGCGCAGCAACCTTAATATGGAGTCGTCGCGCTGGGCCCGCGCGAATCGACGCCTGAAAGCCCTCAACACCGTCTCTCTGACGCTGATTACCCAGGCATGTGAAACCTATCTGATTCAGAACACCCGGCCGGAAGCGGTCACCGATACGTTCCGCGAACTGTTTGCCGAGCCGGTGGAAACCGTACAGGACGTGCATAAGCAGCTTAAGCGCATGCGCCGGGTGATTGCCTGGACCGGGGAGCGCGACACGCCGGTAACCATCTACACCTGGGTCGGCGCCGCGACGCGCTATCTGCTTCTGAAGCGCGGCGTGATCGGTAACACCAAAATCAGCGCGGCGGAAGAAGAGGTGTTGCAGGGTGAAGTGGTGATCAAGGCGGAATCCGCCGAGCGCCATCACGCCATGGTCAATTTCTGGCGTACGACGCTTGCCTGTATGCTCGGCACGCTGTTCTGGCTGTGGACGGGCTGGACGTCCGGCAGCGGCGCGATGGTAATGATTGCCGTTGTGACCGCACTGGCGATGCGTCTGCCTAACCCGCGTATGGTTGCCATTGATTTCCTTTACGGCACGATTGCCGCGTTGCCGATAGGCGCGCTCTATTTCCTGGTCATCATCCCGTCGACGCAACAGAGCATGCTGCTGCTCTGTATTAGCCTGGCGGTAATGGCGTTCTTTATCGGCATTGAAGTGCAAAAGCGGCGTCTGGGATCGCTGGGGGCGCTGGCGAGTACGATTAACATCATCGTGCTCGATAACCCGATGACCTTCCATTTCAGCCAGTTCCTCGACAGCGCGTTAGGCCAGCTGGTGGGCTGCTTCCTGGCCATGATGGTGATACTGCTGGTGCGGGATAACTCGCAGGCAAGAACGGGCCGCGTGCTGCTGAACCAGTTTGTGTCGGCTGCCGTGTCGTCTTTGACAACCAATACCGCGCGCCGTAAAGAGAACCACCTGCCCGCGCTCTACCAGCAGCTGTTTTTGCTGCTGAACAAGTTCCCGGGCGATATCGCGAAGTTCCGCCTGGCGTTAACCATGATCATTGCGCACCAGCGTTTGCGTAACGCGCCCGTGCCGATCAACGACGATTTGTCGGCATACCACCGCCAGCTGCGTCGTACCGCCGATCACGTGCTTTCTGCCAGCAGCGATGACAAACGGCGTCGCTACTTTACGCAGCTGCTTGAAGAGCTCGATACCTATCAGGAAAAGCTCAAGCACTGGGAGGCGCCGCCTCAGGTGACCGAGCCGGTAGGACGGCTGGTGTTTATGCTGCATCGCTACCAGAATGCCCTCACGGATAACTGACTGAAGTAAAAAAACCGACGCCAAAAGCGTCGGTTTTTTTGTGGCTATACTTATTCCAGCACGTTCTTACATTTCAGAAAGGGAGAACACATGACGACCCAGGCGCTTCAGGACCACATCCTTTTTCAGACCGGTTATCTGGTCAACGGAATCTGGAAAACGCTGGATACAACCTTTGATGTGCTGAATCCCGCGACCGGCGAGGTCATTGCTAAAGTCGCTAAAGCGGGTAAAGCGCAAACCGAAGACGCTATTGCAGCGGCTACCCAGGCCTTCCCGGCATGGCGTGCCAAAACCGCGAAAGAACGCTCGGCGATTCTCTACCGCTGGTACGAACTGATTATTGAGAATAAAAGCTGGCTCGGGCGGTTGATGACCACCGAACAGGGCAAACCCCTGAAAGAAGCGGAGGGAGAAGTCGAGTACGCCGCCAGCTTTATCCAGTGGTTTGCCGAAGAGGCCAAACGCGCGAACGGTGAAATTATTCCGCCGATAAAACCCGGCTCACGCATTCTGGCGACCCGTGAACCCATTGGCGTGGTCGCGGCGATTACGCCGTGGAACTTCCCGATGGCCATGCTCACCCGCAAGTTAGGCCCGGCGCTGGCAGCAGGATGCACCGGGGTCATTAAACCGGCCAACAACACGCCGCTCAGCGCCTTTGCGCTGCTTACGCTGGCGAAACAGGCCGGTGTGCCCGACGGTGTTCTCAACGCCGTCGCCGGGAATACGCATGAAATCAGCGATGCGATCATGGCAAGCCGCGACGTGCGTAAAATCTCCTTTACCGGCTCAACCTCCGTCGGCAAAACGCTGGTGCGTAACGCCGCAGAAACCATGAAAAAAGTCTCGATGGAGCTGGGGGGAAATGCCCCGTATATCGTTTTTGAGGATGCGGACATCGACGCGGCGGTTAAGGGCGCGATCGCCAACAAGTTCCGCAATGCCGGGCAGGTCTGCGTCAGCGTGAACCGTTTTTATATTCAGGAAACCGTCTACGACAAATTTGTGAATAAACTCGCCGATGCGGTGAATGCGCTGAAGGTAGGTAATGGTCTTGAGGAGGGGGTGGTCGTCGGGCCGCTGATTGAACCTTCGGCGGTCAACAAGGTGCGTGAGCATGTCGACGACGCCGTTGTCCGGGGCGCAACCGTACTGGCAGGGGGTAAGCCCCATCCGCTTGGCGGAAATTTCTGGATGCCAACCGTGCTGGGCGACTGCCATGAAGGCATGAAGCTGGCAGAAGAAGAGACGTTTGGCCCGGTGGCGGCGTGCTTCCGTTTCACCTCGGAAGATGAAGTCATCCAGCGCGCCAACAACACGCCCTATGGGCTGGCGGCTTACTTCTACACCCAGAATCTCTCACGGGTCTTCCGCGTTTCACTGGCCATCGAGAGCGGGATGATCGGCATCAACGAGTGCGCCGTCTCCACGGAGCTTGGGCCCTTTGGCGGCGTAAAAGAGTCAGGCCTTGGACGAGAGGGCTCCGTGCTGGGGCTGGAAGAGTATCTGGAAGTTAAAACCCTGCATATTGGGGGATTATAATAGACAGGGCGGCATCTGCCGCTCGCCTGGACTGGGTGGCTGGCAATGAAAACCTATACGTTTGATTTTGACGAGATCGACAGTCAGGAAGACTTCTACCGTGAATTTATCCGGGCGTTTGATCTTGAACGGGAAAGCGTGACGAATCTGGATACGCTGTGGGACGTGGTCACCGGCAGTCAGTTGCCGCTACCGCTGGAAATTGAGTTCATCCATTTGCCCGATAAGCTGCGAAGACGTTTTGGCGCACTGATATTGCTGTTCGATGAAGCGGAAGAAGAGCTTGAAGGGCAGCTGCGCTTTAACGCGCGGCATTGAATGAAAAAAGCCCCTGACCATAAGGCCAGGGGCAAGTCGTATGATGAGATACGACGAGGGTTTATTTATACAGTTCTGCCGTTGCATGCCAGTGGTCACCCTGATTCAGTTCGGTGACGCGATAGCTGCTGGCGCCTGCTTTTTCAGCTTTGGCGGCAAGTTCGTGACGAATATCCATCGGTGAACCGGTGACAGACGTTACGGAGACGCTGCCCATACGCTGTAGATTTTGTGCCTGGTCGGCATTCACCTGCTGTACGGCTGCGCTCGCGCCGAAAGAGAGAACGGATGCCAGACCGAGGGTTGCGATGATCAATTTGGTTTTCATAGTCTTTACTCCTGAATAGGGTTTTTACTCAACGGCGAGAAGGGTTGAACCGCTATTTTTATGCCTGGTGCCGTTGAGTGGAGATTTACGTCTTCAGTTATTACTAAAACTTATTTGTACAGCTCAGCGGTGGCGTGCCAGTGGTCACCGGAACGCGCTTCGATGATGCGATAGGATAACGCACCCTGTTCTTCCGCTTTTTTGTTCAGCATCTCATGCATGTCCATTGGCGATGTGCCGACCGCGCCGACAGAAACCGTACCGATGGCCTGACGGGATTGCGCCTGGTCAGCATTGATAGAGTCAGCTGCGAAAGCACCGAATGACAGGACGGACAGGACGCTGAGCGCCGCTACAGTTGATTTGATTTTCATGATTTTTACCTCGTCGAATTTTTTAGTGGGGTCTTGTTTCGTGACCCTCATCACAAAATCAAGTATACACTAATAACGGTAAAAATTAATACCAGACTAATGGTTTCTATTGTTATTACGTGTTAACCAGTCTGTTTTTTATAACCAAATCGCATAATATTGGGCGTTTTTTGTTCATTTTAGTTGGTTATATCTAATAAAATCATATGGATATCAGCTTTTGATTTTTTGTGCGATTTTTTGATTTAGCATTCACCAGATGAATGTTAATAGGTGGTAAAAAGCACTATTTGTCAAAGTGAAGGGCAGTAGAAAAGAGGGGAGAACGCAGCGGAAGCAGAACGATCCCCGCAGCGGCGCTACGGGGAGAGGGGATTAGAGTTCCTGTTCGAACAGTACCAGAATGGCTTCGTGGAGATCTTTCACGGAGAAACCGCTAGCCGGTGTGGTAAAGATGGTGTCATCACCGGCGATAGTCCCGAGGATACCTTCCGTTTTACCCAGCGAGTCCAGCATGCGGGCAATCAGCTGCGCGGCACCCGGGCTTGTGTGGATCACCACGACGGCATCGTTATGATCGATATCCAGAACCAGGTTTTTGAGCGGGCTGGAGGTGGTCGGCACGCCAAGTTCTGCCGGCAGGCAATAGACCATCTCCATCTTGGCGTTACGCGTACGCACCGCGCCAAATTTCGTTAACATGCGGGAGACTTTCGACTGGTTGATGTTATCGAAGCCTTGTTCCTGCAGCGCCTGAACAATTTCTCCCTGAGAACTGAATTTCTCTTCTTTGAGTAGCGCCTTAAACGCCTTTACTAATTCTTCTTGCTTAGACGAGCTTCGCATAAGTCACCCGGAATATGACGATAGAAACAACATTATTATGCATGTGGATGAATTTTTATGCAAATTATCTACTCAGCGCCAGGCTGAAATAATGTTATGAAAGGGAGTGATTTTATCAGATTTCGTTATCAGAAAACATGCCTGGGTCACGCCGCGCAAATAAGCTTAAAAGTAAATTAAATGTTATCAAAATGATGTTGTTTTGGTGGCGGGGCAGGGTGTATTGTAACCACCTCTTAATGCGTTGCCCTCTGTCGTCAGATAGTCTTCTGGTGAGAGATAAAGTCGCGTGACCTCAAATTCTTTAGCTACGAAAATTGTAATTATTTACTTGCTGAATTATGGTCGCCGCAACGGATTTACAGATACTTAAGTTAACCATAATAAGGAGTTTAGGATGAAAGTCGCAGTCCTCGGCGCTGCTGGTGGTATCGGCCAGGCGCTTGCCCTACTACTGAAAACCCAACTGCCTTCAGGCTCAGAACTCTCCCTGTACGATATTGCTCCGGTAACCCCAGGTGTGGCGGTTGACCTGAGCCACATCCCGACTGCTGTAAAAATCAAAGGCTTCTCCGGTGAAGATGCACGTCCTGCGCTGCAGGGTGCCGACGTGGTGCTGATTTCTGCAGGCGTGGCGCGTAAGCCAGGCATGGATCGTTCAGACCTGTTCAACGTCAACGCGGGCATCGTGAAAAACCTGGTGCAGCAGATTGCAGAAATCTGCCCGAAAGCATGCATCGGGATCATCACTAACCCGGTGAACACCACCGTGGCTATCGCGGCAGAAGTGCTGAAGAAAGCGGGTGTTTACGACAAAAACAAACTGTTCGGCGTAACCACGCTGGATATCATCCGTTCCAACACCTTTGTTGCTGAGCTGAAAGGCAAGCAGCCAACAGAAGTAGAAGTACCGGTAATCGGCGGTCACTCTGGCGTCACCATCCTGCCTCTGCTGTCGCAGATCCCAGGCGTGAGCTTCACCGAGCAGGAAGTGGCTGACCTGACTAAACGCATCCAGAACGCGGGCACCGAAGTGGTGGAAGCGAAGGCGGGTGGCGGCTCTGCAACCCTGTCTATGGGCCAGGCGGCTGCGCGTTTTGGTCTGTCACTGGTTCGCGCTCTGCAGGGCGAGAAAGGCGTTGTTGAATGCGCTTACGTTGAAGGCGATGGTGAACACGCTCGCTTCTTCTCTCAGCCGCTGCTGCTGGGTAAAAACGGTATCGAAGAGCGTAAATCCATTGGTACGCTGAGCGCGTTTGAACAACACGCGATGGAAGGCATGCTGGATACGCTGAAGAAAGATATCACCCTGGGCGAAGAGTTCGTTAACAAGTAATACGAACCGTCTCCCGGTAAAAAAAACGGAGCTTATCGCTCCGTTTTTTTATGCCTGTCAGTTAGTGGCCGGGTATTCCTGAATCGTCACGTGCAGCGTCAGTTTCTTATCGTTGCGCATGACCTCAACAGGGATGATAGAACCCGGGCGAATTTCTGCCACCTGATCCATCGTCTCCAGCGCAGAGACCGCTGGCGTGCCGTTGACCGACACAATGACATCGTTTACCTGAATCCCCGCGTTAGCCGCCGGACCACCCGGTGCCACCTCGTTAACCACGATGCCCTGAATCTGATCGATACCGCCGCCCTGGGTATGCATCGGCGCAATTTCGCGCCCGCCGATACCGATATAGCCGCGGATCACGCGTCCGTCGCGGATCAGTTTATCCATGATTTTGGTCGCCAGCTGAAACGGAATGGCAAAGCCGATCCCTTCCGGCGTCTCACCGTCGTTACTTTTATCGAACGAGAGGGTATTGATACCCATCAGTTCGCCCAGCGAGTTGACCAGCGCCCCGCCGGAGTTACCGTGGTTGATGGAGGCATCGGTTTGCAGGAAGTTCTGCCGCCCGGAGGGGTTCAGACCGATACGACCGGTCGCGCTGATAATCCCCTGGGTGATGGTCTGGCCCAGGTTGTAAGGGTTACCGATAGCCAGTACGACGTCACCAATATGCGGGGTACGTTTACGGTTGATCGGGATGACCGGCAAACCGCCCGTGGCGTTAATTTTCAGAACGGCCAGGTCGGTCAGGCTGTCAGACCCAACGAGTAACGCCTCAAACACGCGGCCATCCTGCAGGGCGACGATGATCTGGTCGGCATCGTTAATCACGTGCTTGTTGGTAATAATGTAGCCGCGCTCGTCCATGATTACGCCGGAGCCGAGGGTACGGATCTCCAGCTGGTTATGGGCTGAGGTATTCAGGCCACGGTTATAGACGTTAACCACGGCAGGTGCGGCACGGCGGACGGCCTGGTTATAGGTGGCCGGCGTTTCATCCGTGCTATCGAACTGGGGAGCCGACAGTTTATTGAACTGACGTAAAGACGGCAGCGCCAGCAGCAGCAGGCCAGCGACAATCAAACCGATGACAGTAGAACGTAAGAGCTTTAAAAGCATGATGCGCGTGTCGTTAAAAAAGGAACGATTTGCAGCATAACATGAGTTATCCGGACATCACACGCAGCGGTGATGTCCGGGTCGCAAATGCTTAGCGCAACAGAATATAGATGGACTCATTGCCACGCATGACCTGCAGGGCAATAACCGCTGGTTTGCTTTCCAGCACCTTGCGCAGTTCGGCAATAGACTGCACGCGGTTGCGGTTTACACCGATAATCACGTCATCCTGATGCAATCCGGCCTGTGCGGCAGGGCTGCTCTTCTCGACGGTGTCGATGCTGATGCCTTTCGTACCGTCCTTCAGCTGCCCGTCGCTCAACGTAGCCCCCTGTAGCGCCGGGGCAATAAGCTCCGCGCTGGCCGAGGACGAGGTGCTCTTATCCAGCGTCACTTCAACGTCAAGCGGCTTACCGTCACGTATCAGGCCCAGCTTCACTTTGGCGCCAGGTTCCGTCGTGGCAATCCGTGAACGGAGTTCTGCAAAGCTGTTCAGCGGTTTGTCGTTCAGGCTGACGATAACATCTCCCGATTTCACGCCCGCTTTTGCCGAGCCGGAGTTTGGCAGCACTTCACTGACAAACGCCCCGCGCTGTACGTTGATATTGAACGCTTTTGCGATATCCGCGCTCATCTCCATACCTTTAATACCCAGCAGTCCGCGTTTGATTTCACCGAACTGGATCAGCTGCTGCGCCAGGGTTTTGGCCATGTTGCTGGGGATAGCAAAACCGATCCCGATGCTGCCGCCGCCCGGGGCCAGAATCGCCGTGTTAATCCCAATCAGCTCGCCGTTAAGGTTGAGCAACGCTCCGCCGGAGTTACCCCGGTTGATTGAGGCATCGGTCTGGATAAAGTTTTCCAGCCCTTCCAGATTGAGGCCGCTGCGCCCGAGCGCCGAGACGATCCCGGAGGTGGCGGTCTGCCCTAAGCCAAAGGGGTTGCCTACGGCGACGGCAAAATCGCCGACGCGCAGTTTGTCGGAGTCCGCGATGGCAATCTGGGTCAGGTTGCTTGGGTTTTGCACCTGCAGCAGCGCGATGTCGCTCTGGTCATCGCCGCCGATCAGTTTGGCATCAAATTCGCGGCCATCGTTCAGCTGGACGCTGATTTTATCGGCCTGGCTGATGACGTGGTTGTTGGTCAGGATATAGCCTTTTGCCGCATCAATAATGACGCCAGAACCCAGGCCTTCAAAAGGCTGAGCCTGCTGGTCGGGAGACTCATCGCCAAAATATTTTTTCAGTTCTTCAGGGACGCGTTGGCTTTGTACTGCGGTGCCCTCAACCTGAACGCTGACGACCGCCGGCAACACTTTTTCCAGCATAGGCGCGAGGCTTGGAATGGCCGCCTGGCCAGGCACCTGGGAGGGAATGGCGGCAAATACAGGGACGGACGCCGAGAGAGATAACCCGACACTTAACGCGATAGCGCTCAACAGCTGGTTTTTTTTCTTCATCGATGTTGACTCTCGTAACCTGGAATAAAGGAAAAACGGCCCTAAAAACACGTTGATGTTATTGAATTTTAAACCGCTGAACAATGAGGTGTTTAACTAAATGATAGCTGGGGTCATCAGGAAAGGACGGGCGCAATCGCTGCGCCCGTAAAATATATTCAGGTTGTGCGATTAATCGCGTTTTACACCGCCGCGCAGCAGGCCGGACGCGCCATCGGAATAGTCGCGAGGCATCTGAACGGGCGCCTGATCGTTACCGGCTTCAGAGTCAGCCAGACGGTTGCGGAACGGGTTGGTTTCCGCAGTCATTTCCGGCAGCAGGCTGCTGGAGCTTTTTGCCATATGTTGATAAAGCTGACGATAGTCGGTTGCCATGTTGTCCAGCAGCTCGGCGCTACGGGCAAAGTGGCTGACCAGCTCTTCACGATACTCTTCCAGCTCGGCTTTGTTCTTTTCCAGTTCGTACTGCAGTGACTGCTGCTGACGCAATTTGCGATTACCGAAACGCATGGCCACAGCACCGATGACGATGCCGACGACTAAACCGATTAGCGCATATTCCCAGGTCATGAACTTCTCCCGTTGTCTTGTTGTTCCGTAGGGTGTTGGCTCGGCTCCTGCCTGTGCCTGATAATGCCACTATAACCGCTATTTCTGCAGAAGTGGAATCCTGACGTATCATCGCGTAGTGTAGAACGGCCTTTTTTTCATCAGTCACGTCTGCTGGTGAGCGTTAATTGAAGGAATAACAATAATATTATGCAAAACCTGTCCCCTGCATCGCGATATCAACTGGCCCTAAACGAGGGCACTCATCAGCCTGATGACGTTCAACGTGAGGCGGTAAACCGTCTGGAGATGATTTACCAGGAGCTCACGGCAAAACCCGCTGAAGTCGAACAGAACGGTGGGCTAAAGGCGGCGTTTGGGCGGTTGCTCGGTAAAAAAGCGCCACAGGCTCACGCGCCGGTGCGCGGTTTATATATGTGGGGCGGGGTCGGTCGCGGAAAAACCTGGCTGATGGACATGTTCTATCTGAGCCTGCCTGGCGCACGTAAACAGCGTCTGCACTTCCATCGTTTTATGCTGCGGGTGCATGAAGAGCTGACCGTACTGCAGGGCAAAAGCGATCCGCTGGAGATTGTGGCCGACAGGTTCAAGGCGGAAACGGACGTGCTCTGCTTCGATGAATTTTTTGTGTCTGACATCACCGATGCCATGCTGCTAGGCGGCCTGATGAAGGCGCTATTTGCCCGCGGGATCACGCTGGTGGCTACGTCGAATATCCCGCCGGATGAACTCTATCGTAACGGCCTGCAGCGCGCACGCTTCCTGCCCGCCATCGATGCCATCAAGCAGCACTGCGATATCATGAACGTCGATGCCGGTGTCGATTATCGTCTGCGCACGCTGACCCAGGCGCATCTGTGGCTTTCGCCGTTAAATGCCGATACCACCCGCGAGATGGATACACTCTGGCTGGCGCTGGCGGGAGCAAAACGCGAGCACGCCCCAGAACTCGAGATTAACCATCGCCCGCTGCCCACACTCGGCGTCGAAAACCAAACGCTGGCGGTCTCCTTTACGACGCTCTGCGTGGATGCCCGCAGCCAGCACGACTACATTGCGCTTTCGCGTCTGTTCCACACCGTGATGGTGCTGGGCGTGCCGGTGATGACGCGGCTGATGGAGAGCGAAGCACGGCGCTTCATTGCGCTGGTGGACGAGTTTTATGAGCGCCACGTCAAGCTGGTGGTCAGCGCCGAGGTACCTTTATATGAGATTTACCAGGGCGAGCGGCTGAAGTTCGAGTTCCAGCGCTGCCTGTCGCGCCTGCAGGAGATGCAGAGCGAGGAATACCTGAAGCTGGAGCATATGCCGTAACAAATGCCCCCCTCTCCCGTGGGTGAGGGGCTGGGGGTGAGGGCACCAGACCGCACAATACCCACCCCCGAAAAACCCATTCCAAAACGCATTTAAGGGTCGATCTTTGACCTCAACTTCTCTATAATCTTGCGACCCCACGTTACGAGAAGGTTTTTTTCCCAAAACTTTCTATGTGTCGGCATGTGCTATTCGAAGGGGTAGGTTTGCCGGACTTTGTCGTGTGAGCCTCAACTGACTAAACGTTTGGGTGTTCACCAACGTGTAACTTATTTATTTGGGTAAGCTTTTAATGAAAACTTTTACAGCTAAACCAGAAACCGTACAGCGCGACTGGTATGTTGTTGACGCGACCGGTAAAACTCTGGGCCGTCTGGCTACTGAACTGGCTCGTCGCCTGCGCGGTAAGCATAAAGCGGAATACACTCCGCACGTTGATACCGGTGATTACATCATCGTTCTGAACGCTGATAAAGTTGCTGTAACCGGCAACAAGCGTACTGACAAAGTGTACTATCACCACACCGGCCACATCGGTGGTATCAAAGAAGCGACCTTTGAAGAGATGATTGCCCGCCGTCCTGAGCGTGTGATTGAAATCGCGGTTAAAGGCATGCTGCCAAAAGGCCCGCTGGGTCGTGCTATGTTCCGTAAACTGAAAGTTTACGCAGGCAACGAGCACAACCACGCGGCACAGCAACCGCAAGTTCTTGACATCTAATCGGGATTATAGGCAATGGCTGAAAATCAATACTACGGCACTGGTCGCCGCAAAAGTTCCGCAGCTCGCGTTTTCATCAAACCGGGCAGTGGTAAAATCGTAATCAACCAGCGTTCTCTGGAACAATACTTCGGTCGCGAAACTGCCCGCATGGTAGTTCGCCAGCCGCTGGAACTGGTTGATATGGTAGAAAAACTGGATCTGTACATCACCGTTAAAGGTGGTGGTATCTCCGGTCAGGCAGGTGCGATCCGTCACGGTATCACCCGCGCTCTGATGGAGTACGACGAATCCCTGCGTTCTGAACTGCGTAAAGCTGGCTTCGTTACTCGTGACGCGCGTCAGGTTGAACGTAAGAAAGTGGGTCTGCGTAAAGCACGTCGTCGTCCACAGTTCTCCAAACGTTAATCCATTCTGCTTACGCAGAACGATTGGCGAAAAACCCGCTTCGGCGGGTTTTTTTATGGATAATGCGCAGGTTATCCACAATATCCATGCATATATCTTCTCTTTTTCCACATTTCCAGAATCCCCTCACCACAAAGCCATCAAAATCTGGTAAACTATCATCCAATTTTCTGCCCAAATATCGGTGAATACTCGATTTTTGTTCGTTTCTTGAACAATGTGTTTTCTCTGGGATGGGCGATACAACATCTGGCTGGCCCCTGTTGGGCTGGTAGCAGTAAAAATTCTGAATATACCTGGAGGTTTTCATGGCTGTCGCTGCCAACAAACGTTCGGTAATGACGCTGTTTTCTGGTCCTACTGACATTTATAGCCATCAGGTTCGTATCGTGCTGGCCGAGAAGGGTGTCAGTTTTGAGATCGAGCATGTGGAAAAGGATAACCCGCCTCAGGATCTGATCGATCTCAACCCGAGCCAAAGCGTACCGACGCTGGTGGATCGCGAGCTGACCCTGTGGGAATCCCGTATCATTATGGAATATCTGGATGAGCGTTTCCCGCATCCGCCACTGATGCCTGTTTACCCTGTCGCGCGTGGTGAAAGCCGCCTGTACATGCAGCGTATCGAAAAAGACTGGTACTCGCTGATGAACGTGATTACCAGCGGTTCCGCTTCTGAAGCTGACGCTGCACGTAAGCAACTGCGTGAAGAGCTGCTGGCAATCGCCCCTGTGTTTGGTCAGAAACCATTCTTCCTGAGCGATGAGTTCAGCCTGGTGGATTGCTACCTGGCACCGTTGCTGTGGCGTCTGCCAACCCTGGGCGTAGAGTTCAGCGGTCCTGGCGCGAAAGAGCTGAAGGGCTATATGACTCGCGTATTTGAACGCGACTCTTTCCTGGCATCTTTAACTGAACCGGAACGTGAAATGCGTCTCGGCCGAGGCTAATGACTGTGGAAATGTCACAACTTACCCCACGCCGTCCGTATCTGCTGCGCGCCTTCTATGAATGGCTGCTGGATAACCAGCTCACGCCGCACCTGGTTGTGGATGTGACGTTGCCGGGCGTGCTGGTTCCAATGGAATACGCGCGTGACGGACAAATCGTACTGAACATTGCGCCGCGTGCGGTGGGTAACCTGGAGCTGGCAAACGATGAAGTGCGCTTCAACGCGCGTTTCGGCGGCGTGCCGCGTCAGGTTTCCGTGCCGCTGGCAGCCGTGCTGGCTATCTACGCGCGTGAAAACGGTGCGGGTACCATGTTCGAGCCGGAAGCGGCGTATGATGAAGATGTTGCCAGCCTGAATGATGACAACGCATCCGACGAGCGCGAAAGCGACACGGTGATGTCACTTATCGATGGCGATAAACCCGATCGTCACGACGACAATGACCCTGATGACGATCCGCCTCCGCGCGGTGGTCGTCCGGCTCTTCGCGTCGTGAAATAAAAACAGGCCCAATCGGGCCTGTTTTTTTTACACTTCCAGGTAGTTCAGGATCCCGTCAGCCGCCTTACGGCCTTCGGCAATCGCCGTTACCACCAGGTCAGAACCGCGAACGATATCGCCACCGGCGAAGATTTTCGGGTTGCTGGTCTGGAATGCGTTGTCGCTGCCTTCTGGCGCAATCACGCGGCCCTGCGAATCCAGCTCAACGCTGTGCTTCGCCAGCCATTCCATGCTGTGAGGACGGAAACCGAACGCCATCACCACGGCATCGGCCGGGATCACGTGCTCAGAACCGGCGACGATCTCGGCGCGACGACGGCCTTTCGCATCCGGTGCGCCCATCTCAGTGCGCGCCATCTTCACGCCGCTCACTTTACCGTTGGCATTCACTTCAATACCCAGAGGCTGGATGTTGAACTGGAACTCCACGCCCTCTTCACGCGCGTTTTTCACTTCGCGTTTGGAGCCCGGCATGTTCTCTTCGTCACGACGGTAGGCGCAGATCACGTGTGCCGCATTCTGACGAATGGAGGTACGCACGCAGTCCATCGCGGTATCACCGCCGCCCAGCACCACCACGCGTTTGCCTTCCATGCTGACGAACGGCTCATCGGCGGTTTCACCGTAGCCCATGATCTGCTTGGTGTTGGCAATCAGGAACGGCAGCGCGTCGTACACGCCCGGCGCGTCTTCGTTCTCCAGACCGCCGCGCATGGACTGATAGGTGCCCACGCCAAGGAACACGGCGTCGTAATCCTTCAGCAGGTCGTCGAGCTGCACGTCGCGGCCCACTTCCACGTTCAGTTTGAACTCAATGCCCATGCCGGTGAAGATTTCACGGCGACGGGTCATGACCTCTTTTTCCAGCTTGAAGGCAGGGATACCGAAGGTCAGCAGACCGCCGATTTCCGGATGGCGGTCAAAGACCACCGCCTTCACGCCGTTGCGGGTCAGCACGTCCGCACAGGCCAGGCCCGCCGGGCCCGCGCCGATGATTGCCACGCGCTTGTCGGTTTGCTTCACGCCGGTCATATCCGGACGCCAGCCCATCTCGAACGCTTTATCATTGATATAGCGCTCAATATTGCCGATGGTCACCGCGCCGAACTCGTCGTTCAGCGTACAGGAGCCTTCACACAGACGGTCCTGAGGGCACACGCGGCCGCACACTTCCGGCAGGGTGTTGGTCTGGTGAGACAGCTCGGCGGCTTCAAAAATACGCCCTTCGTTGGCCAGCTTCAGCCAGTTCGGGATGTAGTTGTGTACAGGACATTTCCATTCGCAGTAAGGGTTACCGCAGGACAGGCAGCGGTCTGCCTGAGCTTTGGCCTGGCCTTCTGAAAATGGCTCGTAGATTTCAACAAATTCAATTTTGCGGATCTTCAGCGGTTTCTTTGGCGGATCAACACGCTGCAGGTCGATAAACTGGTATACGTTCTGGCTCATCTGAATTCCTTACTGCGCCTGCACGCGCAGCTCTGCTGCGCTACGACTACGGTGACCCAACAGGGCTTTAACATCGCTGGACTTCGGCTTAACCAGCGCGAATTTCGCAGAGAACGCTGGCCAGTTCGCCAGGATCTCTTCGCCGCGCGAAGAACCGGTATGCTGCACGTGTTCGGTAATCAAACCGCGCAGGTGTTCTTCATGGATAGCCAGCGTATCAACGTCCAGCACTTCCACCAGCTCCGGGTTCACGCGTTTGCGGAACTCACCGTCTTCATCCAGGACATACGCAAAACCGCCCGTCATGCCCGCGCCGAAGTTCACGCCGGTTTTACCCAGAACGCAAACAATCCCGCCCGTCATGTATTCACAACCGTTATCGCCAATACCTTCCACCACGGTGATAGCACCGGAGTTACGCACCGCAAAACGCTCGCCCGCACGGCCTGCTGCAAACAGACGACCGCCGGTCGCGCCGTACAGGCAGGTGTTACCGATGATGCTGGCTTCATGGCTACGGAAGGCTGAGCCAACCGGAGGACGCACCGCCAGCAGACCGCCCGCCATGCCTTTACCGACGTAGTCGTTGGCATCGCCGGTCAGATACAGCTCAACGCCGCCTGCGTTCCATACGCCGAAGCTCTGACCCGCGGTACCGCTGAAGTGCGCGGTAATCGGATCCGCTGCCAGACCCTGATCACCGTGCGTCTGCGCGATGTAGCCGGAGAGGGAGGCACCCACGGAGCGGTCGGTGTTGCGGATATCAAACCAGAACGTTTTGCTCTGCTTGTCGTCCACGTACGGCTTCGCCTGCTGCAGCAGCTGCGCGTTCAGCACGCCGTTATCGAACGGCGGGTTGTTCTCGGTGCAGTAGACCGCTTTGCCAGGGTGCGGCTGCGCGGTTTCCAGCAGCTTAGACAGCTCAAGCTTCTGCTGCTTCGCCGTGAATCCTTCCAGCTCTTTCAGCAGGTCGGTACGGCCAATCAGGTCCACCAGACGCTTCACGCCCAGCTGCGCCATCAGCTCGCGGGTTTCGCGGGCGATGAAGTCAAAGTAGTTGGTCACTTTGAACGGCAGACCGTGATAGTGGTTCTTACGCAGCTTCTCGTCCTGGGTAGCCACACCGGTTGCGCAGTTGTTCAGGTGGCAAATACGCAGGTATTTACAGCCGAGCGCAACCATTGGGCCGGTACCGAAGCCGAAGCTTTCCGCGCCGAGGATCGCCGCTTTGATGATGTCGAGGCCGGTTTTCAGGCCGCCGTCCACCTGCAGACGGATCTTGTGACGCAGACCGTTAGCCACCAGCGCCTGCTGGGTTTCCACCAGGCCAAGCTCCCACGGACAGCCCGCATATTTTACGGAGGAGAGCGGGCTTGCGCCGGTGCCGCCGTCGTAGCCGGCGATGGTGATGAGATCCGCATAGGCTTTCGCCACGCCAGTAGCGATGGTGCCGACGCCCGGTTCGGAAACCAGCTTCACGGAGATCATCGCCTTCGGGTTGACCTGCTTCAGGTCGAAAATCAGCTGCGCCAGGTCCTCGATAGAGTAGATATCGTGGTGCGGCGGCGGGGAGATCAGCGTCACGCCCGGCACGGAATAGCGCAGTTTGGCGATGTACGGAGTAACTTTATCACCCGGCAGCTGGCCGCCTTCGCCCGGTTTAGCACCCTGAGCGACTTTAATCTGGATCACGTCGGCGTTGACCAGGTACGCAGGCGTCACGCCAAAGCGACCGGATGCCACCTGCTTGATACGGGACACTTTGTTGGTGCCGTAACGCGCCGGATCTTCACCGCCTTCGCCGGAGTTGGAGTTACCGCCGATGCTGTTCATGGCTTCCGCCAGCGCTTCGTGGGCTTCCGGGCTCAGCGCGCCGATGGACATCGCCGCGGTATCGAAGCGTTTGAACAGTTCGGATGCAGGCTCAACCTCGTCAATGCTGACCGCTTCATCGCCTGGATTGAGGGCAATGAGGTCGCGCAGCGTTGCCGCCGGACGGTTGTTTACCAGCTCAGCGTACTGCTGGTAGTCGCTGTATTCACCGCTCTGAACCGCCTGCTGCAGCGTGCGCACCACGTCCGGGTTATAGGCGTGGTATTCGCCGCCGTGAACGTATTTCAGCAGACCGCCCTGATCCAGCGGCTTACGTGCCAGCCAGGCGCGTTTGGACAGGTTCACCAGATCCTGCTGGAAGTCAGCAAAACCGGCGCCGCCGATGCGGCTGACCACGCCATGGAAGCAGAGGTTGGCGACCTCGTCATGCAGGCCGACCGCTTCAAACAGCTTCGAACAGCGGTAGGAGGCAATGGTCGAGATGCCCATTTTGGACATGATCTTGTACAGGCCTTTGTTGATGCCGTTACGGTAGTTCAGCATCACCGCGCGGTAATCTTTGTCGATCGCGCGGGTATCCACCAGGCGCGCCAGCGTTTCGTAGGCCAGGTACGGGTAGATCGCCGTCGCGCCAAAGCCTAACAGCACGGCAAAGTGGTGCGGGTCGCGGGCGCTGGCGGTTTCCACAATGATGTTGGCGTCACAGCGCAGGCTCTTGTCGACCAGACGCGTCTGGATAGCGCCAACAGCCATCGGGGCAGGCACCGGCAGACGGTTTTTCGCGATATTGCGGTCGGACAGCACCAGCAGAACGGTACCGTTACGCACCATCTGTTCGGCTTTGTCACACAGCGCATTCACCGTCTCTTCGAGGCTCGCTTCGGTCACGTCGAAGGTAATATCGAGCGTGTCGGCGCGGTAGTGCTCCTCTTTCATGGTGGTGAGCTGTTTGAAATCGGAGTACAGCAGGATCGGCGATTTAAAGGTCAGACGGTGCGCCTGGCCTTCGGCCTCGCAGAAGACGTTCATCTCGCGACCGATGCTGGTGGCCAGCGACATCACGTGCGCTTCGCGCAGCGGGTCGATCGGCGGGTTGGTCACCTGCGCAAACTGCTGGCGGAAGTAGTCGTAAATGATGCGCGGCTGGCTGGAGAGTACGGCAAACGGGGTATCGTCACCCATCGAGCCGACCGCTTCCTGGCCGTTTTCACCGAGCACGCGAATAACGGAGTCCAGCTCTTCCGCGCTGTAGTTAAACTGTTTCTGGAAGCTTGCAAGCGTATCGTCGTCCAGTTCGCGGCGGCCCACTTCTTCATCCGATAAATCTTCGAACGGCACGAGGCGACGGACGTTTTTCTCCATCCACTCTTTGTACGGATGGCGGCTTTTCAGATCGTGATCGGTTTCGGCAGAGTGCAGAATGCGCCCGCCGCGGGTGTCGATAACCATCAGCTCGCCCGGGCCGACGCGGCCTTTCTCGACCACTTCGTCAGGCTGGTAATCCCAGATACCGACTTCAGAGGCGCAGGTGATGAGCTTGTCTTTGGTGATAACGTAGCGCGCCGGACGCAGACCGTTACGGTCCAGGTTACAGGCGGCGAAGCGGCCGTCGGACATGACGATGCCCGCCGGGCCGTCCCACGGCTCCATGTGCATGGAGTTAAAGTCGAAGAACGCGCGCAGCTCAGGGTCCATATCCGGGTTGTTCTGCCAGGCCGGTGGCACAAGCAGACGCATGGCGCGCACGATGTCCATCCCGCCCGCCAGCAGCAGTTCCAGCATGTTATCCATGGAGCTGGAGTCAGAGCCGGTTTCGTTCACGAACGGCGCAGCATCGTGCAGATCGGGGATCAGCGGCGTCTGGAACTTATAGGTACGGGCGCGGGCCCACTGGCGGTTACCGGTGATAGTGTTGATCTCGCCGTTGTGCGCCAGGTAGCGGAACGGCTGAGCCAGCGGCCAGCGTGGAACGGTGTTGGTGGAGAAGCGCTGGTGGAACAGGCAAATGGCCGATTCCAGACGCAGGTCCGCCAGGTCCAGGTAGAAGCGCGGCAGGTCAGCCGGCATACACAGACCCTTATAGATGTTCACCAGGTTAGAGAGGCTACAAACGTAGAACTCTTTATCGTCCTGGAGACGTTTTTCAATGCGGCGGCGGGCGATAAACAGACGGCGTTCCATATCACGCGGACGCCAGCCCGCAGGCGCATTAACGAAAATCTGTTCAATACGAGGCAGCGAGGAGAGGGCGATTTCACCGAGCACCCCTTCGTTGGTTGGCACATTGCGCCAGCCGACAATCGACAGGGTTTCACGCTGAAGTTCTTCTTCGACGATGCGGCGTGAGGCAGCAGCCTTTTCAGGATCCTGATTCAGGAACAGCATGCCGACAGCGTAGTTTTTGGCTAAACGCCAGCCGCGCTCTTCCGCCACGATGCGGAAGAAACGATCCGGTTTTTGCAGCAGCAGGCCGCAACCGTCGCCGGTTTTACCATCGGCAAGAATAGCGCCACGGTGCTGCATTCGGGCCAGTGCGTGAATAGCAGTACGCACTACCTTGTGGCTAGGTTCGCCTTCTATGTGGGCGATCAGGCCGAAACCACAGTTATCCTTCTCAAGGGATTTATCGTACAACATATCAGTGAACCTCCCCAGGCTCGTCGGGCTTCCCACTGAACTTTACCGTGGCGCACAGGCACAGAAAGAGCATGGCGACGGGGTTTGCGTTTCATACGCGGACCTCGCATTCGCCCTCTTTTTCATCCTTTCGCGCAGGTAAACAAGTTTGAGGACTTGCTTCAGAGGGAATCTCAATTACTGCATAAATATGATGAGCAGGCCGCTCATCCAGAAAGCTTCCAGCGGATTTCCAACTTATCGGGAATTGGTACACAGGTCAAATGGCAATCTTATTTATACAAAAATGTGCTAAATAGCGTTTATGTCTTTGAAAGTAAATGTTATTTAACTATTTTTACATTGAATGTATGCCCTGGCAGGACGCAGCGGAGTGTGATCTGACTCACTATATGAAAGCGGTATTATCAATGTAGCGTGCTGAATAGCAGTTTTATAGCAGAATAATAATCTGGTATCGGCTGCAAACCCGCATAAACCCACTGTTTTTCAGTGGTGGCGCTATAAATGAAAAAAACAATCAGAACATAAGGAAAAGTAATCACGAATGGCGTGAATGAAATTGCAGTAATCCTGAGTATTTATTCATATAGATAAAGGCCGTCCGGGACGATTGATCCAGGTCATCGCCGACAGAGGCTAAAAGTGGCAGGCTTGTCCCCTTTCTCCGGGACGGTCTATCAGATTATGCAGTTACAGAAATTAGTCAATATGTTTGGTGGGGATCTTTTGCAGCGGTACGGGCAAAAGGTTCATAAGCTGACGCTGCACGGCGGGTTTAGCTGCCCGAATCGCGATGGCACCATCGGGCGCGGCGGCTGCACCTTCTGTAACGTTGCGTCCTTTGCTGACGAAGCCCAGCAGCATAAATCTATCGCTGAACAGCTTGCCCATCAGGCGAGCCTGGTGAACCGCGCGAAGCAGTATCTGGCCTATTTTCAGGCCTACACCAGCACGTGGGCGGAGGTGCAGGTGCTGCGCTCTATGTATCAGCAGGCCGTCAGCCAGGCTAACATCGTTGGGCTGTGCGTGGGCACGCGCCCGGACTGCGTACCGGACGCGGTGCTGGACCTGCTCAGCGAGTACAAAGAACAAGGCTACGAGATCTGGCTGGAGCTGGGCTTGCAGACCGCGCACGACAAAACCCTGCACCGTATTAACCGTGGCCATGATTTCGCCTGCTACCAGCGCACCACGCGCCTGGCCCGCGAGCGTGGGCTGAAGGTCTGCTCGCATCTGATTGTCGGCTTGCCGGGTGAAGGGCAGCAGCACGGCCTGGAGACGCTGGAAAAGGTGGTTGAGACCGGCGTGGACGGCATTAAGCTGCACCCGCTGCATATCGTTACGGGAAGCATTATGGCGAAAGCCTGGGAAGCCGGACGGTTAAGCGGTATTGAGCTTGAGGACTATACGGTGACGGCGGGGGAGATGATTCGCCACACCCCGCCGGAAATTGTTTACCACCGCATCTCCGCCAGCGCCCGCCGTCCAACGCTTCTGGCACCGCTATGGTGTGAGAACCGCTGGACGGGGATGGTGGAAATCGACCGCTATCTGCAGGAGAACGGCGTACAGGGCTCAGCGCTTGGTCGTCCGTGGGTTCCCCGTCTACCGGCGACGGCCGCCTAACAGACTTCCCAGCATGCCGCGCACTATCTGATTGGTGACCTGCCGCGCCGCGCTTTTCGCCATGGTCTGTACCACGCCGTCGCGCTTGCCGCCGCGCGGCCCGGTGCTGCCGAACAGGATGTCTTTGAGCCCCCCGAGAATACCGTCATCCACGGCGACGGACTGTCCTTTAGCGGCAGGCGCATCCTGCGACTCCGTTGTCGCCTGCACCCCTTTTTGCAGCATCTCGAACGCGGACTCGCGATCAACCTCGTCTTCGTACTTTCCGTAAACCGGAGAGTGGTTAATCAGGCCGTTACGTTCATCGTCGGTAACGGGCCCCATGCGCGAGCAGGGCGCGATCACCATGGCGCGTTCCACCACGGACGGGCTGCCCTTCGCATCCAGGAACGAGATCAGCGCTTCACCGGTGCCTAACGCCTGAATCGCCGCTTCGGTATCAAAGGCAGGGTTGGCGCGCATGGTCTGCGCGGCGGCTTTCACCGCTTTCTGATCCTTCGGCGTAAAGGCGCGCAGGGCGTGCTGCACGCGGTTACCGAGCTGGCCGAGAACGTTATCCGGAATGTCCGACGGGTTTTGCGAGACAAACCAGACGCCAACGCCTTTGGAGCGGATCAGGCGAATGACCTGTTCAATCTTATCCAGCAAGACCTGCGGCGCGTCGTTAAACAGAAGGTGCGCTTCGTCGAAGAAGAAGACCAGCTTCGGTTTTTCCAGATCGCCCGCTTCGGGTAACTGTTCGTACAGTTCGGAGAGCATCCACAGCAGGCTGGCGGCGTAGAGCTTTGGCATCTGGTAGAGCTTCTCGGAGCTCAGAATGTTGATGATGCCTTTGCCGCTGCTGTCGGTGCGCATCCAGTCTTTGATATCCAGCATCGGCTCGCCGAAGAAGTGCTCGGCGCCCTGTTGCTCCAGCGTCAGTAACCCGCGCTGAATGGCACCCACCGAGGCGCTGCTGATATTGCCGTACTGGTTCTGGAAGGATTTGGCGTTATCGCCGATGTACTGGGTAATGGCGCGCAGATCTTTGAAATCAAGCAGCAGCCCCTGATCGTCGGCAATGCGGAAGATAATATTCAGCACGCCGGACTGCACGTCGTTGAGGTTAAGCAGACGGGCCAGCAGCAGCGGGCCGAGATCGGAGACGGTAGCGCGCACCGGGTGGCCTTTCTCACCAAAGATATCCCACACTACCACCGGATTGTTATGCGGCGTCCAGTCCGTGATGCCAATATTCTTCAGCCGTTCGAGCAGTTTCTCAGAGGCCGTACCTTCCTGAGCCACACCGGTTAAATCGCCTTTCACGTCAGCCATAAAGACCGGTACGCCAATCTCCGAAAGCGACTCCGCCAGCTTTTGCAGGGTGACGGTTTTCCCCGTCCCGGTCGCTCCGGTGATGAGACCGTGGCGGTTCGCCATCGAGGGCAGTAAATACAGCTCTTTTTCCAGCGTCCTGGCAATTAACAATGGTGTACTCATGATGCGCTTCCTCTCTTTGTCCTGGGGGGAGTATAGGCAATCTGGCCGCAATTTGGTTGAGTAAATTCCTGACTTTGCGGCGCATTATCCAGCGCGGACTATGCTTTTGCATACGGTTCACAAAAATAGTGGGAAACGATGTCCAGATTCTTCTTTAACGATCGCAAACAGCTGGTCAACGATGCCATTGAAGGCATACTGCTTTCTGCGCCACACGCAAACCTCGTCAAACTTGATATCGATCCGGCCATCAGGATCGTCGCACGCGGCGACTGGGACAAAAGCCGCGTGGCGGTGATCTCCGGCGGCGGCTCAGGCCACGAACCCGCGCACGCCGGGTTTGTTGGCAAAGGGATGCTGACGGCGGCAGTGTGTGGCGATCTGTTTGCCTCGCCGAGCGTGGATGCGGTGCTGAACGCCATTGTGGCGGTCACGGGCGATCGCGGCTGTCTGCTGATCGTCAAAAACTACACCGGCGATCGCCTGAACTTTGGTCTGGCGGCAGAAAAGGCCAAACGCTACGGCCTGAAGGTGGAGATGGCGATCGTGGCGGACGATATCGCGCTGCCGGATAACAAACAGCCGCGCGGTATTGCCGGTACGGCACTGGTGCACAAGATTGCGGGCTATGCGGCGGAGCACGGTAAATCGCTAAGCGAGGTGCGGGATATTGCGCAACAGGCCTGCGATAACCTCTGGAGCCTGGGCGTTGCGATGCAAACGTGCAACCTGCCGGGCAGCGACGAGGAAGAGGGGCGCATTAAGCAGGGCCATGTCGAGCTGGGGCTGGGCATTCACGGCGAGCCCGGTGCTTCCGTCGTGGATACGCAGAACAGTAAAGCCATTATCGACACGCTGGTGACGCCGTTACGCGCGCAGGCGGGAGAAGGGCGGTTTGCGGTATTGATTAACAATCTCGGCGGCGTATCGGCGCTGGAGATGGCGCTGCTGACCAAAGAGCTGGCGCATTCGGCGCTGAAAGAGGAGATCGCGTACCTGATAGGCCCCGCGCCGCTGGTGAGCGCGCTGGACATGAAGGGCTTTTCGCTCACGCTGCTGAAGCTCAATGACTTCTTTGAAAAGGCGATTCACGCCGAGGTCGAAACGCTGGGCTGGCAGAAGCCCGTGGCGTTTGCGCCACTGCGCACCGTGGCGCATACCGCCATTCACGATCGCGTGGAATACACTCCGTCGGACAATCTGCGGGTGGGCGAGTATGTCTCCTCGGTGACGAAAACGCTGCTCCAGCTGGAAAACCGACTGAACGCGCTGGATGCCAAAGTGGGCGACGGCGATACCGGCTCCACTTTTGCGCAAGGGGCGCGGGATATTGCGCAGCGTCTGGAGGATCGCAAGCTCCCGCTTGATAACGTATCGACGCTGCTGTTGCTGGTGGGCGAGCGGCTGGCGACGGTGATGGGCGGATCGAGCGGGGTGCTGATGTCGATCTTCTTCACCGCGGCCGGGCAAAAGCTTCACGATGGTCAGCCGCTGCCCGAGGCATTGCTCAGCGGGCTGGCGCAGATGAAGCAGTACGGTGGGGCAGATCTCGGCGATCGTACCCTGATCGACGCGCTGCAGCCGGCGCTGGAGGCGTTGCTGAAAGGCGATATCGAGGCGGCGGCGAAGGCAGCACAGCACGGTGCCGAAGCAACGGCGAAAATGGCGAAAGCCGGTGCGGGGCGCTCATCGTATGTGAATAAAGAGAATCTGGATGGGGTAATGGATCCCGGTGCGGTCGCGGTGGCGGAGGTGTTTAAGGCCATGGAAGATGCAAAACGGTAACGGCCGTTACCGCTTTTAGTGTGTGCGCCCTCTCCCTGTGGGAGAGGGTTGGGGTGAGGGCATCAGGCCGCACATTCCCCGCATATGTCACATCAAAAATCCGCTTTCAACACCACGCGGTAGCGGGCTTTGCCGTCACGCACGTGCTGGATCGCTTCGTTGATTTTCGACATCGGATACAGTTCGGTGGTCGGCGCCACTTTGGTGCGTCCGGCAAACTTCATCAGCTTGCGCAACTCAAACGGCGTACCGGTCGCGGAGCCTGACACGCTGCGATCCCCGCCGATCAGGGTAAACGCCGGAACCGGCAGCGGCTTCATCACGGCACCTACGGTGTGGAAGTTACCGCCGTAGGCCAGCGCCTCAAAGTACGGCTGCCAGTTGAGATCGACGTTAACGGTGTTGATGATCAGGTCAAACTGCCCAGCCAGCGCGTTCAGCGCGTCAGGATCGCGGCTGTTCACCACTTTATCCGCACCCATCGCCAGCACTTCTTTCTCTTTCGCCGGGTTCGAGCTGAACGCCGTGACTTCACAGCCCATCGCATGCAGCAGCTTGATGGCGATATGCCCCAGGCCGCCAATACCAATGACGCCCACGCGGCTGGTGGCGGTGATATGGTGCATCAGCAGGGGTTTGAAGACGGTGATACCGCCGCACAGCAGCGGCCCGGCGGATTCGATATCAATGCTGTCCGGCAGCGGGATCACCCATTGCCAGTCGGCGCGCAGTTTGTCGGCAAAACCGCCCTTGTTCAGAATAGTGGGAACGGCGCCTTCGAGGCAGTTGATCTGATTCCCGCTGATACAGGCGTCACAGTGACCACAGCTGCGTGCCGTCCAGCCAATGCCCACGCGTTGGCCTACCTTCAGCCCTTTGTCCTGTGCGGCACTACCGAGCGCCACGACGCGGCCAATGACTTCGTGCCCGGCAACCAGTGGATAGCTCGAGAAGCCCCATTCGTTGTCGATCATCGAGAGATCCGAGTGGCAGATCCCGCAGTAATCAACCTGTACTTCGACGTCTTCTGCTTTTAGTTCGCCCGCATCGTACTCGTACAGCTCAAGTTCTGCACCCGCCTGCGGTGCGGCGTAGCTTTTTATCTTCGACATCGTGTTTCCCCCGTTGTGGTGTGAACTGAGAGTGTAGAGCATTCAGTTTACAGCCGCTTAACAGAACAGGGCAGGAACGAAAGTTACAGACTTTTCAGCATTCTGACTTCGCAATCAACGTGGCCGGTACAGCCCAGCGGCGCATCGATATGCTCAAAGCCCAGATGTTCATACAGGCCGATGGCCTCTTTGAGGAAAGCGGTGGTTTCCAGGTAGCAGCGGGTAAAACCCTGCTTGCGCGCGTGGTCCAGCGCAATCAGCGCCAGCTTTTTTGCCAGTCCTTGCCCGCGCGCCGTTGGCAGGAAATACATTTTCTGTAGTTCACAGATATCCGGCTCGCTGCAGCTGAGGGGCGCCACGCCGCCGCCGCCCACCACCAGGCCGTTCTGCTCGATTACCCAGTAGGCATGCCCTGGCTGGCTGTAGAGCTGGTAAAGCTCGTCCAGGTTCGGGTCGGCAACCGTGTAGCCTTTGTCAGCCGTCAGGCCATATTCGGCAGAAACGGTGCGGATAACGGCGGCGATTGCCGGGTTATCCTGCTCAGCGATCCGGCGCATCGTCGTCGCGACGGGGGTAATCACGCTCATAGCATTACTCATTACAAAAATTGACACATAACTGCTGTTAATAGCACCGCAGAAAGGGGAGTGCAAGCGAGGAGTTTTCAGGAAGGATACCCCTTACGCCCTGAAGCGTAAGGGGTAAAAGCATTACAGGGCTGCGATAACCGCCTGCTGCTCGATCAGCTTGGTCTTCGCATCGGCGAAGGCAACCAGACGCTCGCGCTCTTTCGCGATGACCGCTTCCGGCGCGCGGGCGACAAAGCCTTCGTTCGCCAGCTTGCTTTCGATTTTGCCAATTTCCACGTCGACTTTTGCCACTTCTTTCGCCAGACGAGCCAGCTCGGCGTCTTTGTCGATCAGGCCCGCCATCGGGATCAGCAGCTCGGCGCCGTCGATGATTTTGGTCACGGAAACCGGACCTTTGTCATCCGCAGGCAGCACGGTGATGCTTTCCAGACGCGCCATGGTTTTCAGGAAGGTGTTATTCTCGGTGACGCGACGAACGGCAGCCTCGCTGCAGCCACGCAGCAGCAGCTCCAGCGGTTTGCCTGGGGCGATGTTCATTTCAGCACGGATGTTACGTACCGCAACGATCGCCTGTTTCAGCCACTCGGTATCCGCGGACGCCGCTTCATCAACCTTGGCCGCATCGAATTCCGGGAACGGCTGCAGCATGATGGTATCGGCGTTGATGCCTGCAATCACCTTCACGCGCTGCCAGATGGTTTCGGTGATGAATGGAATGACCGGATGCGCCAGGCGCAGCAGACCTTCCAGAACGGTAATCAGCGTGTTGCGCGTGCCGCGCAGCTCCGCCTCAGTGCCGCCGTTCATCACCGGCTTCGCCAGCTCCAGATACCAGTCGCAGAACTGGTTCCAGGTGAATTCATACAGAATGCCCGCCGCGATATCGAAGCGGTAGCTGTCCAGCGCCTCGCGGAACGCTTTCACCGTCTGGTTGAATTCCGCCAGGATCCAGCGGTCTGCCAGAGACAGCGTCATCTCGCCGCCGTTGAAGCCGCAATCCTGATCTTCGGTATTCATCAGCACGAAGCGGCTGGCGTTCCACAGCTTGTTACAGAAGTTACGGTAACCTTCCAGACGCTTCATGTCCCAGTTGATGTCACGACCGGTTGAGGCCAGTGCCGCCAGGGTGAAGCGCAGGGCGTCGGTACCGTGAGACTCGATCCCGTTCGGGAACTGCTTCTCGGTGCGCTTGCGGATTTTCTCAGCCAGCTGCGGCTGCATCATGTTGCCGGTACGTTTTTCCAGCAGATCTTCCAGAGAGATACCGTCAACCATATCCAGCGGGTCAATCACGTTCCCTTTGGACTTGGACATCTTCTGGCCTTCGTCGTCGCGGATCAGGCCGGTCATGTAGACGGTATGGAACGGAACCTGCGGCTTGCCGTCTTCGTCTTTGATGAAGTGCATGGTCATCATGATCATGCGGGCAATCCAGAAGAAGATAATGTCGAAGCCGGACACCATCACGCTGGTTGGGTGGAACTGACGCAGCGCGTCGGTGTTTTCTGGCCAGCCGAGGGTGGAGAAGGTCCACAGCGCGGAGGAGAACCAGGTGTCCAGCACGTCTTCGTCCTGACGCAGCGCAACGTCCGCGCTCAGGTTGTTTTCCTGACGCACTTCGTCTTCGCTACGGCCAACGTAAACGTTGCCTTCGTTGTCGTACCACGCCGGAATACGGTGACCCCACCACAGCTGACGAGAGATACACCAGTCCTGAATGTCGCGCATCCAGGAGAAGTACATGTTTTCGTACTGCTTCGGCACGAACTGAATGCTGCCGTTTTCAACCGCTTCGACAGCCGGTTTCGCCAGCACGTCGGCACGCACGTACCACTGGTCGGTCAGCATTGGCTCGATAACCACGCCGCCACGGTCGCCGTACGGCACGGTCAGATCGTGAGGTTTGATCTCTTCCAGCAGGCCCAGCGCGTCAACGGCAGCCACGATGGCTTTACGCGCGGCAAAACGCTCCAGCTTCTGGAACTCAGCCGGGATGTCGCTGGAGTAAACGTCGGATTCGTTGCCTTTGGTGTCGTACACTTCTGCGCTTTCGCGGATATCGCCGTCGAAGGTCAGAATGTTGATCATCGGCAGGGCGTGACGACGGCCGACTTCATAGTCGTTGAAGTCGTGCGCCGGGGTGATTTTTACGCAGCCGGTGCCTTTTTCCATGTCGGCGTGTTCGTCGCCCACAATCGGAATACGGCGGTTTACCAGCGGCAGCACCACGA
The DNA here is from genome assembly GCF_035064085.1 of Enterobacter sp. R-1.6.2. Lineage (NCBI taxonomy): Bacteria > Pseudomonadati > Pseudomonadota > Gammaproteobacteria > Enterobacterales > Enterobacteriaceae > Enterobacter > Enterobacter sp. R-1.6.2. The sequence continues at coordinate 125,579 of NZ_JASEYI010000010.1, read as the reverse complement.
ATTTGCCGATCAGATCTTTATAACGCGGATCTTCCGGGTTAACGGCCACGCCGGTATCGCCCAGCAGGGTTTCCGGACGGGTCGTTGCGACCACCAGGTAATCTTTACCGTCGGCGGTTTTTGCGCCATCGGCCAGTGGATAGCGGATGTGCCACATGGAGCCTTTAGACTCGCGGTTTTCCACTTCCAGGTCAGAGATGGCGGTGCGCAGTTTTGGATCCCAGTTTACCAGGCGTTTGCCGCGGTAAATCAGGTCTTCTTTGTACAGGCGGACGAAGACTTCTTTAACGGCGTTGGACAGGCCTTCGTCCATGGTGAAGCGCTCGCGCTCCCAGTCCACGGAGTTGCCGAGACGGCGCATCTGACGGGTAATGGTGCCGCCGGATTCCGCCTTCCACTGCCAGATTTTGTCGATGAACGCGTCGCGACCGTAGTCGTGACGGGTTTTACCTTCTTCAGCGGCAATTTTACGCTCAACCACCATCTGGGTCGCGATACCCGCGTGGTCAGTCCCCGCCTGCCACAGGGTGTTTTTACCCTGCATGCGCTGGTAGCGGATCATGGTGTCCATGATGGTCTGCTGGAAAGCATGACCCATATGCAAACTGCCGGTGACGTTCGGCGGCGGGATCATGATGCAGAAGGACTCTTTGCTTTCGTCGCCGTTAGGCTTGAAATAGCCCTGCTGTTCCCAGTGCTCGTAAAGCGGCTGTTCGATATCGCGTGGGTTATATGTCTTTTCCATTATTTCCAGGTTGCCGTATTCAGGTTAAAACCAGCCAGGCGGTACGCTTTATAGCGTTCGCGCGCCAGTTGTTTCAAAGATTCTTCGTAAGGGACAAAGTCTACCACTTCTGTGAAAGCGGTGGCAAAATCTGCAAAATCTATCCGCAGGCTAATCAGAATATCGCGCGCGCTGCTGTTGCGCTTTTGCGGCCAGGCAATTTCAACCGGTGCTCCACCGCGCGGGCCTTCGCCCGACAGGTTGTGCGGGACAAAACTCTCCGGCGGGCGCGCCCACAGCGCCTCATCAAGGCGAATGGCCTGCTGTTCATCTTCACAGGCAATCAGAACGCGTTTACCTGCACGCCAACGTTCTGCGGCAATTTCACACACCAGCTGTTCGACGGCGCTGAGGCCATCCTGATGGGTGTCGTTGTCCAGAAGGTAGAACGTTGCATTCTTCATATATGGGGCTTCTTGTGCTCACTTTAAATGCTTAAGCCGGGCGGCAGCTTCGCCTTACCCGGCCTACGGTTTACTGCCGTTTTGACTTACTCGTCGCCGTTAAAACCTGCGCGGTTCAGCAGGAACTGCGACAGCAGCGCCACTGGACGGCCGGTTGCGCCTTTGGCTTTACCGGAGCGCCATGCGGTGCCCGCGATATCCAGGTGTGCCCAGTTGTACTTGCGGGTGAAGCGTGCCAGGAAGCAGCCCGCGGTGATCGCCCCGCCAGGACGTCCGCCAATGTTCGCCATATCCGCAAAGTTAGACTCAAGCTGATCCTGATACTCGTCACCCAGCGGCAGGCGCCATGCGCGGTCCCCGGCCTGCTCTGAGGCACCAATAAGCTCGTGCGCCAGCGGGTTGTGGTTCGACATCAGGCCGGTGATGTGGTGACCCAGCGCAATCACACAGGCTCCGGTGAGGGTGGCGACGTCAATCACCGCTTCCGGCTCGAAGCGCTCAACGTAGGTCAGCACGTCACACAGCACCAGACGCCCTTCGGCGTCGGTGTTCAGCACTTCAACGGTCTGGCCGGACATGGTGGTCAGAACGTCACCCGGACGATAGGCGCGCCCGCCAGGCATGTTTTCGCAGCCCGCCAGTACGCCGATCACGTTGATAGGCAACTGCAGTTCCGCGACCATGCGCATCACGCCGTAAACCGCCGCCGCACCGCACATGTCGTATTTCATCTCATCCATGCCTTCGGCAGGCTTGATGGAGATACCGCCGGAATCGAAGGTCAGGCCTTTACCGACGAGCACAATCGGGCGCGCGTCTTCGGACGGATTGCCTTTGTACTCGATGACGGACATCAGGGATTCGTTCTGCGAGCCGTTACCGACCGCCAGGTAAGAGTGCATCCCCAGCTCTTTCATCTGCTGTTCGCCGATGACGCGGGTAATGACGTTTTTGCTGTAGGCGTCGGCCAGCTGACGTGCCTGAGAGGCCAGGTACGCCGCGTTACAGATATTAGGCGGCATGTTGCCGAGATCTTTGGCCGCTTTAATGCCGGCTGCGATCGCCAGACCGTGCTGGATCGCGCGTTCGCCGCTGGTCAACTCGCGACGGGTTGGCACGTTAAAGACCATTTTACGCAGCGGACGACGCGGCTCGCTTTTATTGGTCTTCAGCTGATCGAAGCTGTACAGGCTCTCTTTTGCCGTTTCAACCGCCTGACGCACTTTCCAGTAGGTGTTACGCCCTTTAACGTGCAGCTCCGTCAGGAAGCAGACGGCTTCCATTGAGCCGGTATCATTCAGCGTATTGATTGTTTTCTGAATCACCTGCTTATACTGACGTTCATCCAGCTCGCGTTCTTTGCCGCAGCCAATCAGCAGAATACGTTCTGACAGTACGTTCGGAACATGGTGCAGTAACAGCGTCTGCCCAGGTTTGCCTTCCAGTTCGCCACGGCGCAGCAGGGCGCTAATATAGCCGTCACTGATTTTATCGAGTTGCTCGGCGATCGGGGAGAGTCGGCGTGGTTCAAAGACGCCCACAACGATGCAGGCACTCCGCTGTTTCTCCGGGCTACCGCTTTTTACACTGAACTCCATGCACTACGCTCCTGAATCTTAAAGACAACGGCGGCAGCTACGGATAGAATTGAAACCTTTCGTAACTCATGTCCGCTGTTGTGGTGACTTCGTGTTAATCTTACGTTACTACGGTTTCGACACGTCAGAAAAAGTCCTGAAGCGTGAATCCGCCGGATGTTTTAATCTTAGCGATGATTTCGACGACTCAAGAGAATAAATGACGTTTAAGCCATGAAACAAGCGATTTTCCAGCAAAGAGACGGGTTTTTACGGGCGTATTTAAAGTGATAATCATAAGATATCTGGTGCGGGAGACGCTCAAAAGCCAACTGGCGATCCTCTTCATCCTGCTGCTGATTTTTTTCTGTCAGAAGCTGGTTAAGATCCTCGGTGCGGCCGTTGACGGCGAAATTCCAACAAATCTGGTGCTTTCCCTGCTTGGCTTAGGGATCCCGGAAATGGCGCAGCTCATCCTGCCGCTAAGTCTTTTCCTTGGCCTGCTCATGACGCTTGGGAAACTCTACACCGAGAGTGAAATCACGGTGATGCATGCCTGTGGCCTGAGCAAAGCGGTACTGGTGAAAGCGGCCATGATACTGGCGCTGTTCACGGGTATTGTCGCGGCGGTGAATGTGATGTGGGCGGGTCCCATGTCTTCCCGTCATCAGGACGAAGTGCTGGCCGAAGCGAAAGCCAACCCCGGCATGGCAGCCTTAGCCCAGGGGCAGTTCCAGCAGGCGACCGACGGCAACTCCGTGCTGTTCATTGAGAGCGTTGACGGCAGTAAATTCAACGACGTATTCCTGGCGCAGTTACGTCCCAAAGGTAACGCGCGTCCTTCCGTGGTGGTTGCAGACTCCGGCCAGCTTGCTCAGCGCAAAGATGGTTCTCAGATCGTGACGCTGAACAAAGGCACCCGTTTCGAAGGCACCGCCATGCTGCGCGACTTCCGTATTACGGATTTCCAGAACTATCAGGCCATTATCGGCCATCAGGCGGTGGCGCTCGATCCAACGGATACCGAGCAAATGGACATGCGTACCCTGTGGAATACCGATACCGACAGAGCGCGTGCTGAGTTCCACTGGCGTATTACTCTTGTATTCACCGTGTTTATGATGGCGCTGATTGTCGTTCCGCTGAGCGTGGTGAACCCGCGCCAGGGCCGCGTGCTCTCTATGCTGCCGGCGATGTTGCTTTACCTGATCTATTTCCTGCTGCAAACCTCGATTCGTTCTAACGGCGCGAAGGGTAAGCTGGACCCTATGGTCTGGACATGGTTCGTCAACAGCCTGTACATCTTACTGGCGCTGGGATTAAACCTGTGGGATACGGTGCCTGTGCGCCGCATACGTGCCCGATTCTCGCGTAAAGGAGCCATCTAATGCAGGCGTTTGGCGTTCTTGATCGCTATATCGGTAAAACCATTTTTACCACCATCATGATGACGTTGTTCATGCTGGTGTCGCTCTCCGGCATTATCAAATTTGTCGATCAGCTGAAAAAAGCCGGGCAGGGGAGCTATGACGCGATGGGCGCGGGGATGTATACCCTGCTCAGCGTGCCGAAAGATGTACAGATCTTCTTCCCGATGGCGGCCCTGCTGGGCGCGCTGCTGGGGCTGGGGATGCTGGCGCAGCGCAGTGAGCTGGTCGTTATGCAGGCCTCGGGCTTTACCCGCATGCAGGTTGCGCTGTCGGTCATGAAAACCGCGATCCCACTGGTGCTGTTGACCATGGCGATTGGCGAGTGGGTCGCGCCGCAGGGCGAACAGATGGCGCGTAACTACCGTGCGCAGGCCATGTACGGCGGCTCGCTGCTCTCGACCCAACAAGGTTTATGGGCGAAAGACGGTAAAAACTTCGTCTACATCGAACGGGTAAAGGGGAATGATGAACTGGGTGGGGTGAGCATCTATGCTTTCGATGACCAGCGCCGTCTGGAGTCAGTCCGCCACGCCTCTTCGGCAAAATTTGACGCCGAACATAAACAGTGGCGTTTGTCCCAGGTCGATGAGTCTAACCTGACCGATCCGAAACAGATTACGGGTTCTCAGACGGTAACCGGTACGTGGAAAACCAACCTGACGCCTGACAAGCTCGGTGTTGTGGCGCTGGATCCTGACGCGCTCTCCATCAGCGGTTTGCACAACTATGTGAAATATCTGAAGTCGAGCGGACAGGACGCAGGACGTTATCAGCTCAACATGTGGAGCAAGATCTTCCAGCCGATGTCCGTGGCGGTGATGATGCTGATGGCGCTGTCGTTTATCTTCGGCCCGTTACGCAGCGTGCCGATGGGCGTGCGCGTCGTGACCGGTATCAGTTTCGGCTTTGTGTTCTACGTGCTCGATCAGATCTTCGGTCCGCTGACGCTGGTTTATGGCATTCCGCCGATAATTGGTGCGCTGCTGCCAAGCGCCAGTTTCCTCCTGATCAGCCTCTGGCTGCTGTTGAAACGCTCCTGATTGACCTCTCCTCGCTTCCGGTTAACCGGAAGCGAGGCTAATCTCCTGTTTCACCCCGCACTTTTTCTCACAACCTTCAACGCCTCGCCCTGAATTTGAGTATTATTGAGCGATAAAGTCGTGAAGGGATCCTCTATGAAGCAAATTCGAATGCTTGCCCAGTATTACGTCGACCTGATGATGAAGCTTGGGCTGGTGCGTTTCTCCATGCTGCTTGCGCTGGCGCTGGTCGTTCTGGCTATTGTCGTGCAAATGGCCGTCACCATGGTTCTGCATGGTCAGGTCGAGAGTATCGACGTCATCCGCTCCATCTTCTTTGGCTTGCTCATTACGCCCTGGGCGGTCTATTTCCTTTCCGTGGTGGTTGAACAGCTGGAAGAGTCCCGTCAGCGTCTGTCAAAACTGGTCGATAAACTGGAAGAGATGCGCGAGCGCGACCTGAAGCTCAACGTCCAGCTTAAAGACAACATTGCGCAGCTGAATCAGGAGATCTCCGATCGTGAGAAGGCGGAAGCCGAGCGTCAGGCCACGCTGGAGCAGCTGAAAATCGAAATGAAAGAGCGCGAGGTCACGCAGATCCAGCTTGAGCAGCAATCCTCTTTCCTGCGGTCGTTCCTCGATGCTTCGCCGGATCTGGTGTTTTACCGTAATGAAGATAAAGAATTTTCCGGCTGTAACCGGGCGATGGAGCTGCTTACCGGGAAAAGCGAGAAGCAGCTGATTAACCTGAAGCCGCAGGACGTTTACTCTGAAGAGGCGGCGGCCAAGGTCATGGAGACGGACGAAAAAGTATTCCGCCATAACGTCTCGCTGACCTATGAACAGTGGCTGGATTACCCGGACGGACGCAAAGCCTGCTTTGAGATCCGTAAGGTGCCCTACTATGACCGCGTGGGGAAACGCCACGGCCTGATGGGCTTTGGCCGCGATATCACCGAGCGTAAGCGCTACCAGGACGCTCTGGAGCGCGCCAGCCGCGACAAGACTACCTTTATCTCCACCATCAGCCACGAGCTGCGTACGCCGCTTAATGGCATTGTCGGGCTGAGCCGTATTCTGCTGGATACCGACCTGACCGCAGAGCAGGAAAAATACCTCAAGACTATCCATGTCTCAGCGGTCACGCTGGGTAATATCTTCAACGATATTATTGATATGGATAAGATGGAGCGCCGTAAAGTTCAGCTTGATAATCAGCCGGTTGATTTCACCAGCTTCCTTGCCGACCTCGAAAATCTCTCAGGCCTGCAGGCGCAGCAGAAGGGACTGAGCTTTGTCATGGATCCCACCCTGCCGCTGCCGCATAAAGTGGTGACCGACGGCACGCGTCTGCGTCAGATCCTGTGGAATCTCATCAGCAACGCGGTGAAATTTACCCAGAAGGGGCAGGTGGCGGTGCGCATCCGCTATGACGAAGGCGATATGCTGCACTTCGAGGTGGAAGACTCCGGGATGGGTATTCCGCAGGAGGAGCAGGACAAAATTTTCGCGATGTACTACCAGGTGAAGGACAGCAACGGCGGGAAACCGGCGACAGGAACGGGCATTGGCCTGGCGGTCTCTAAGCGGCTGGCGAAGAGTATGGGTGGCGATATCACCGTTGTCAGCCAGCCGGGCAAAGGATCAACCTTCACGCTGACGGTCCATGCGCCGGCGGTGGCAGAGGAGGTTGAAGACACCTTTGAAAACGACGACATGCCGCTGCCCGCGCTGCACGTTCTGCTGGTGGAAGACATTGAGCTGAACGTGATTGTGGCGCGCTCGGTGCTGGAAAAACTGGGCAATAGCGTGGATGTCGCGATGACCGGTAAGGCCGCGCTGGAGATGTTTAAACCGGGCGAATACGATCTTGTTCTGCTCGATATCCAGCTGCCGGATATGACCGGGCTGGATATCTCTCGTGAGCTGACGCGTCAGTACGCGGCCGACGAGCTGCCGCCGCTGGTGGCGCTGACGGCGAACGTGCTGAAAGACAAAAAAGAGTATCTCGATGCCGGTATGGACGATGTACTCAGCAAGCCGCTGGCGGTGCCTGCTCTGACCGCCATGATTAAGAAGTTCTGGGATACCCGTGATGAAGAGGAGAGCACCATGACGTCTGTTGATAGCGCAAAAGCCCAAATGATACTCGATACCGCAATGCTGGAGCAGTACATCGATCTGGTGGGTCCGAAACTGATTACCGATGGTCTGGCGGTGTTCGAAAAAATGATGCCGGGCTATCTGAGCGTGCTGGAATCAAACCTGACGGCTCGTGACCAGAAGGGCATCGTCGAAGAAGGACATAAAATCAAAGGCGCCGCCGGCTCGGTCGGCTTACGCCATCTGCAGCAGCTGGGTCAACAGATTCAGTCGCCTGATTTACCTGCATGGGAAGATAACGTGGGTGATTGGGTTGAAGAGATGAAACAAGAGTGGCAAAACGATGTGGCGGTGCTTAAAGCCTGGGTCGACGCCAGAAAAAAATGACCCCGGATTAACCGGGGTGCGCGAATACTGCGCCAACACCAGGGAAATCGTGGCTGCGCCTGTTTTATAAAGTTATTTTCGAAAGGGCGCTGCCTGAAAAATTTAGGCCGCACGCAGATAAGATAGCAAATCTTAAATGGTTTGTTACATGAATCAGTGAAATGTGTGAAGCATAGCGTTTTAATCAAAATTATTAATGTGCTTCAGCAAGTTGCAGAAAAGGATTGTCATGATGAAAAAGATTGGTGTCGTGCTGAGCGGATGCGGTGTTTACGATGGTTCTGAAATACATGAAGCCGTAATCACGCTGCTGGCCCTGGCTAAGCAGGGAGCAGAGGTTATTTGTTTTGCGCCGGACAAAAATCAGGCGGATGTGATTAATCATCTGACCGGCGAGCCGATGGCAGAAAACCGCAATGTACTGATTGAAGCCGCGCGTATTGCGCGAGGTGATATCCATCCTCTTATTCAGGCAGACCCTACAGAGCTTGATGCGCTCATTTTGCCGGGTGGGTTTGGCGCGGCCAAAAATCTCAGTACCTTTGCTGCGCAGGGTGCGGAGTGTCAGATCGATCCTCATCTTAAAGCGCTGTCGCAGGCCATGCACGCGGCAGGAAAACCGCAGGGCTTTATCTGCATCGCGCCGGCAATGCTGCCCAGGATTTTTGATTTTCCGCTGCGCCTGACTATCGGGACGGATATTGATACCGCAGAGATCGTCGAGGAAATGGGGGGCGAACACGTTCCGTGCCCGGTTGATGACATTGTGGTTGATGAAGATAACAAAATTGTCACCACGCCAGCGTATATGCTGGCGAACAATATCGCTGAGGCGGCCTCAGGTATTGAAAAGCTGGTGGCCCGCGTGCTGGTGCTGACTGAATGAGGCGTAAATTTGCCGCAGGCGCAGGGGTGAAACGTTTTCTCTTGCGCATCGTACTTGTGCTGGCGGTATTCTGGGGAGGCGGGCTGGCTTTATTCAGCATTATGCCGGTACCGTTCTCTGCCGTTATGGTTGAGCGTCAGCTTAGCGCGTGGTTCAGCGGCGATTTCAGCTATGTTGCCCACTCTGACTGGGTGAGCATGGACGAGATCTCCCCGTTCATGGGGCTGGCGGTCATCGCGGCGGAGGACCAGAAATTCCCGGAGCACTGGGGGTTCGACGTGGCGGCCATTGAGAAGGCGCTAGCCCATAACGAACGCCATGAAAATCGCGTGCGCGGGGCATCAACCTTGTCGCAGCAAACGGCCAAAAACCTGTTTCTGTGGGATGGTCGAAGCTGGCTGCGAAAAGGGCTGGAAGCGGGGTTGACCCTTGGGATGGAAACGGTCTGGAGCAAAAAACGCATTCTGACCGTCTATCTCAACGTCGCTGAGTTTGGCGACGGTATATTTGGCGTGGAAGCTGCCGCACAGCGGTATTTCAATAAGCCAGCCAGCCGTCTGAGTATGTCAGAAGCAGCGCTATTGGCCGCTGTGTTACCGAACCCTATCCGCTTTAAGGCCAGTGCCCCATCAGGGTACGTGCGAAGCCGACAGGCGTGGATTATGCGCCAGATGAATCAGCTGGGTGGAGAGGAGTTTATGCAGCGTAATAATCTTATGTAGGGCGGGTAAGCGCAGCGCTACCCGCCTGAATAGCAGACCTTAATCTTCGTCGAACCCTGCGTTAAACAGGGCAATCACCGCCGCCAGCGCTTCCTCTTCCTGAGGGCCGGTGGCTTCTACTTCAATCTGGCGCCCTTTGGCGGAATCCAGCATCAGCAGCGCAATCACGCTGTTCGCTTCCGCTTCGGTGCCTTCGTCATTCCGCAGCAGAACCTCTGCATCGAAACCCTGCATCAGCTCAAACAGCTTCATCGCCGGGCGTGCATGCATACCCAGCTTGTTGGTGATCTCAACGGTTTGTTTTACGGTCATGTTTTACGTTTTTCCAGCGTGCGATGACGGGACTGAACGTTCTTCCCGCGCGAGCGGAAATAGTCGGCCAGCTGTTCGGCGATGTAAACCGAACGATGTTTACCGCCGGTACAGCCAATCGCCACCGTCAGGTAGCTACGATTGTTTGTCTCCAGCATAGGTAACCATAGCTCAAGGTAGCTACGCGTCTGGTAGATAAAATTGTGTACTTCTGTGTGCCGGTCGAGGAACGCCGCCACCGGCTTATCCAGACCGGTCATTGGACGCAGTTTTGGATCCCAGTGCGGGTTCGGCAGGAAGCGCACGTCGAAAACGTAATCCGCATCAATCGGAATACCGTGCTTAAAGCCGAAGGATTCGAACACCATCGTCAGTTCGCGCTCGCGTTTACCCAACAGCCGGGTACGCAGCATTTCCGCCAGCTCGTGAACGGACATCTCAGAGGTGTCGACAATCAGGTCGGCACGAGAACGCAGCGGCTCCAGCAGGTCGCTCTCTTCATCGATAGCGCTCTCCAGAGAGAGGTTCTTGCTAGATAGCGGGTGCAAACGACGGGTATCGCTGTAGCGGCGGATCAGCGTATTGCGGTCTGCATCGAGGAACAGCAGCTGAGGCGAGAACGCGTCAGGCAGGTTGCTCATGGCCTGTTCGAAGATCTCTGGCGATTCAGGCATGTTACGAACGTCGATACTGACGGCGGCAGAGGTTTGTCTCTCCGCCAGCGTGCGGGCCAGATCGGGTAACAACACGACCGGCAGGTTATCGACGCAGTAAAAACCCATGTCTTCCAGGGCGCGCAGAGCAACGGATTTCCCCGACCCTGAACGGCCACTGACAATCATCAGCACCATGTTCCGTTTCTCCTCAGGACAACAGATGTGAAGGCCATCTCCTGGTTATGCATCATCCTGATTGCCTTCTGCTTCAGTGATAATTTGATAGAGCTCTTCATCACTTTGGGCCGAGCGCAGTCGACGGCAAATGGTTTTATCGGCCAGACGTTTTGCGACCAGCGACAGCGTATGCAGATGGGTTTTCGTCTGGTCGGCAGGTACCAGCAGCGCGAAGAGGAGATCGACGGGCTGGTTATCAATGGCATCGAAGGCGATGGGTGTTTCAAGCTGCACAAACACACCAACGGCACGCAGGGTATCCTCTTCCAGTTTGCCGTGCGGGATCGCGATGCCGTTGCCGATACCGGTACTGCCCATTTTTTCACGGGTCAGAATCGCTTCGAACACCACCTGCGGCGGCAGGCCCAGCTGTTTGGCAGCCAGTTCACTGATGATCTCCAGCGCACGTTTTTTGCTCTGGCAGTGAACCGCACTGCGGGTACATTCCTGGTTAAGGACATTGCTCAGTTGAAGAGCGGAATCGTTGTTCATCATAATTTCACCTAAGCGCTAACTGTACAAATGGCCTGTTGTGTTTCACAACAGGCCGTCCTGCACCCGTTAACTGCCCGGACAATTAGTGTTGTTTCAGTTTATCTTTATGTTTATTGAGCTGTCGTGCAAGCTTATCAATCAAGCCGTCGATAGCAGCGTACATGTCTTGCCCTTCCGCACTGGCATGCAGTTCACCCCCGTTAACATGCAGGGTGGCATCCGAGATATGAGTCACTTTCTCCACTTTCAACACAATATAGACCTGATTGATCCTTTCGAAATACTGCTCGAGTTTTGCAAACTTCGCGTTCACGAAGTCACGTAAAGCCTCAGTAATTTCGACGTTTTGTCCAGTGATGTTGAGCTGCATAGTGCCTTCCTTATCGGTTGTGTCAGACCAGCTGTTTACGCTGGTTGGACGGCGGAATGGATAAAGACTCTCGATACTTCGCAACAGTACGACGTGCCACCATAATACCCTGATCGGACAGCATGGTGGTTAACTTACTGTCGCTTAGTGGCTTCGCGGGGTTCTCCGCGGCGATCAACTTCTTCACCAGGGCACGAATGGCCGTTGACGACGCTTCGCCGCCGCCCTCGGTATTCACATGGCTGGAGAAGAAATACTTAAGCTCAAATATACCGCGTGGACTGTGCAGATACTTCTGCGTGGTGACACGGGAAATGGTTGATTCATGCATTTCGACGGCCTGGGCGATATCCGCCAGTACCATCGGTTTCATATACTCTTCGCCCTGCTCAAAGAACGCCTGCTGCTGTTCGACAATACAGCGGCTGACGCGCAGCAGCGTATCATTTCGGCTCTCCAGACTTTTGATCAGCCATCGCGCTTCCTGAAGATTGCTACGAATATATTGATTGTCGGAGTCGTTACGCGCGCTGGTGCACATGGAGGCATACTGCTGGTTGATTTGCAGGCGAGGGATGCTGTCTGAGTTCAGTTCAACGACCCAGCGGTCATTGTGTTTTCTGACCAGCACATCCGGGATCACGTACTCGGGCTCGCTGGTTTGGATCGACTGTCCCGGGCGGGGATCGAGTGACTGGATCAGATTCACCGCTTCTTTCAGCACCTCTTCCTTCAGGCGCGTGACGCGCATCAGGCTGCGGAAATCGTGGTTGGCCAGCAGATCCAGATGATCGCTAATAATTAAGCGCGCCTCGTCGATCCATGGCGTCTCTTTGCTGAACTGAGATAGCTGGATCAGCAGGCAGTCGCGCAGATCTTTTGCGGCCACGCCTACCGGATCGAAACGCTGGATGCGCTTCAGAACGGCTTCGATCTCCTCAAGTTCAATCTCTTCGTCGCCCATGCTTTCCAGGATATCGTCCAGCGTGACGGTCAAATAGCCGGTGTCGTCAACGGCATCGACAATTGAGGTGGCAATCGCGCGGTCGGTATCGGAGAAGGGGGTGAGTTCCACCTGCCACATCAGGTAATCCTGCAGCGACTGGGTGGTCTCTCCCTGATAGACCGGTAGCTCATCATCCTGGTAGTCTGCACGCGTACCGGAAGGGGTTCCGGCGGTGTAGATTTCATCCCAGCTGGCATCCAGCGGTAGCTCGTCGGGCATCTCTTTTTGTTCGAGTGCATCCGCGGTGTCGAGCGCTTCTGTATCCTGTGACTGCTGAGTATCTACCTCGTCATGAAGATCGGTTTGTTCCAGCAGGGGGTTGCTGTCCAGCGCCTGCTGGAGCTCCTGCTGAAGTTCTAACGTGGACAGTTGCAACAGGCGAATTGCCTGCTGTAGCTGCGGCGTCATTGCCAGTTGTTGGCTGAGCCTTAATTGCAAACCTTGCTTCATGTTCAGAGCATTTTTCTCCGGTTCGGCGTTACGTTACCTCTACCCTATCAGAGTCTGAAGTCTTCCCCAAGATAGACGCGCTTAACATGATCGTCTTCGAGGATCTGCTGCGGCGTACCGTGGGCGATCAGATTGCCCTGGCTGACAATATACGCGCGTTCACACACGGCCAGCGTTTCACGGACGTTGTGGTCGGTGATCAGTACGCCAAGCCCGCTGTCACGCAGGTGTTCAATGATGCGTTTAATGTCGATAACCGAGATCGGGTCAACGCCGGCAAACGGTTCATCCAGAAGGATAAATTTCGGGTTTGCGGCCAGCGCACGTGCAATCTCAACACGACGGCGTTCACCCCCGGAGAGTGCCTGACCGAGGCTGTCGCGCAGATGCTCAATGTGGAACTCTTCCATCAACTCGTTGGCACGATCCTGACGCTGTTCGCTGGTCAGATCGTTACGAATTTCCAGGACCGCCATCAGGTTATCGTAAACGCTAAGACGACGGAAAATGGAGGCTTCCTGCGGCAGGTAGCCGATCCCGCGACGCGCGCGCGCGTGCAGCGGCAGAAGGCTGATGTCTTCATCGTCAATGATAATGTTGCCGGCATCGCGTGGCACAATGCCAACGACCATGTAGAAAGTGGTGGTTTTACCCGCACCGTTAGGGCCAAGCAGCCCCACGATTTCGCCGGAGTTGACGGTCAGACTGACATCTTCTACGACACGGCGGCCCTTGTAGGCCTTCGCGAGATTTTTTGCAGTTAATGTTGCCATAACGAATTAGTTACTCTTCTTCTGTGCCGGGGCCTGGCCTTTGCCTTTGTCCTGCAGCTGCGACGGAACCAGTACGGTCGTGACGCGTTTGCCTTTCTCGCTGGAGGCCTGCATTTTTTGCTCTTTCACCAGATAGGTGATCTGGTCGCCGGTAATGTTGCTGTCCAGCTGTTCCAGATACGCGTTTCCGGTCAGGATGACCAGGTCCTTCGCCAGCTCATAGTGCATATGCGAAGCGCGGCCTTTCACCGGCTTGCCGTTGTCCTGCATCTGGTAGAAGGTGGCCGGGTTACCGTAACCATCAATGATCTCTTTGCCCTGCTCGCCACCCGGACGAGTCACGACCACTTTGTCGGCGTTAATTTTGATGGTGCCCTGAGTCATGACGACGTTTCCCGTGAAGGTGACGACGTTGCCCTGCATATCGAGAGACTGGGTATCGGACTCGATATGGATCGGTTGGTCGGTATCGCCCGTTACAGCAAGCGCGGGGAGACTGGTCGCCAGCATCGCGCTGGCGATAATTACTTTAAGGCTGAGTTTGTTTGTTTTGAATTTCATAGGAGGTTCTAACCTTTTCAATCAGCTCGGCGTTCTTGCTGCGTAAGTTCCCGCGCATTCTCAAACCGCTGGAATTAAATGTTGTGCCATACAGTGTGACCAGATCCTGCGAGGTCACGTCCTGGGTTACCAGGTTAATTTGGGCATTATCCGTCGTAATTTTTCGCAGTTGCGAGTCAGCGGTCAGGGCGTTGACTTCAACGTGGCCATACAGATAAAGCATACGGTCATTTGTCAGTTTTGCCCGATCTGACTTGATTGACCACGTCGGCACTTTGTCCTTATCAAAGGTGGTCATGACAGGCTGGGTAAACCACGAAATACCGTCATCTGAAAAATATTCAACATGCTGGGCAATCAGGCGATAGTTCAGCGCGCCTTCCGGGCTGTAGACCACGGTGTCGCTGTGATCGCTTTTATAGGTTGGATCGTTATTGTTGACCACTTCCGTTTGCGTATCGTCGCGATCGGCAAGGTTCACGCCAATCAATACCAGTGCGACAAGCGAAAGCAAAATGATAATCCAGCGTCTGGTTTTACTCATATCGATTGCCCTTTGGCCTCATCAAGCTTGCCCTGCGCCAGCAAAAGCAGATCGCAGACTTCACGTACGGCACCACGGCCCCCGTTGATGTGGGTAACGTAGTCAGCGCGCGGGATCAGCAGCGGATGCGCATCGGCAACGGCGATGCTCAGCCCGACTTCAGCCATCACGGGCCAGTCAATCAGATCGTCCCCGACGTAGGCTACGTTTTCCGGCGCGATAGCCAGTTTACCCAGTAAATCCTTAAACGCCGCCATCTTATCGGATTGACCCTGATACAGATGGGTAATTCCTAAGGTTTCACAGCGGTCTTCTACCAGTTTAGCTTTTCGCCCGGTGATGATAGCCACCTCAATACCCGAGGTGAGCGCGCAGCGGATACCGTAGCCGTCGCGAACGTTAAACGCTTTCAGCTCTTCACCATTATTGCCCATGTAAATCAGGCCATCGGAAAGTACGCCATCCACGTCCAGGATGAGCAGACGAATGTTTTTCGCCTTTGCCATCATCTGGGTACTGACCGGTCCATAACAGGTTGCAAGGGATGCACCCGCATTACTCATTGTCTTATCCTTCATTACACTACGCCTGCGCGCAGCAGATCATGCATATGTATCACACCCAGCAACTGGTCGCCATCGGCAACCATCACTGAGGTAATGTGGCGGGACTGCATCAGGTTCAGCACATCCACGGCCAGCGTACCCGGACGGACGCGGATACCGCCCGGCGTCATCACATCGGCAATGCCGAGCGTGCGGACATCTACACCCATGTCGAACACGCGGCGCAGGTCGCCATCGGTGAAGATCCCCTGAATTTTCATCAGATCGTCGCACACGACCGTCATACCCAGATTCTTACGGGTGATTTCCAGCAGCGCATCACGCAGGGAGGCTTCTTTACTGACGTGAGGGATCTCATCCCCGGTGTGCATAATATCGTTTACCCGAAGCAGAAGCTTGCGCCCCAGCGCGCCGCCCGGGTGGGAAAGCGCGAAATCTTCCGGCGTAAAACCGCGGGCTTCGAGCAGCGCGACGGCAAGCGCATCACCCATGACCAGTGCGGCGGTGGTGCTGGACGTCGGCGCCAGGCCGAGCGGACAGGCCTCCTTGGGCACTTTCACGCACAGGTGAATATCGGCTGCCCGCGCCATGCTGCTTTCCGGACGGCTGGTCATGCAAATAAGCGGCACCTGCAGTCGCTTCAGTACCGGGATTAGCGCCAGAATTTCATTGGACTCCCCGGAGTTGGACAGCGCAATGACGATATCCTGCGGCGTGACCATCCCCAGGTCACCGTGCGCGGCTTCCCCCGGATGTACAAAGAAGGAAGAGGTTCCGGTACTGGCAAACGTTGCCGCCATTTTGCGTCCAATGTGGCCGGACTTACCCATCCCCATCACCACGACTTTGCCGGCACAGTAGAACATCTTCTCACATGCCAGACTAAAATCCTGATTAATGTACCGATCTAACTGCGCCAGACCTTCACGTTCAATCTCCAGAACCTCTTTGCCTGCTTTCTGAAAGTCAAAACCCGGCTGCAATTCTATTTGCGACATAATGCGTTTCCGTTTACCCAGAGAGAAGAGGCGAGAGCCAGTACAGCATCGCCATCCATACGATAAATCCACCCGTCAGCAGCGCGCCTGCGCCTTTGCCGATCTGTCGTTGCCGCCGCCAGCAGAGCAGGGCAAATATCACGCTGACCAATAACATCACGCCGTAGTCGCGTGAGAACGCCAGGGGATTAAAGGGTCCTGGCGTAATCAGGGCCGGCAGGCCCATCACAATGGCGATATTAAATATGTTGGAACCGATGATATTACCAATGGCAATGTCATCCTCACCTTTACGCGCCCCCGCAATGGCCGTGGCCAGCTCCGGCAGGCTGGTGCCGATGGCAATCACCGTCAGGCCAATGGTCAGTTCACTGATGGCGAAATAGTTCGCCAGCACGGTCGCGTTATCCACGACCATGCGCGTTGCCATCGGCATGATGATCAGCGCAATGCCAAGCCAGAGGAGGGCAACAGGCAGCGTACCTTCTCGCGGCAGTTCGGCGACCTGCTCCCGCGTGAGGCTATCCTGACCCTGCTTCTCAGCCAGACGGGCGATTTTAACACTATACAGCAGCCAGATGACGGCCAGCGCCAGCAGGAAAATGCCGTCGCTGTAGCTCAGAACACCATCGTAAAATACGCAGCCTGCCAGCAGGCTTACGATTAACATTAGCGGCAATTCACGGCGCAGAACATCAGAATGCACGCGAAATGGATGGAGCAGTGCGGCCAGGCCCAAAATCAAGAGTATATTGACGATGTTGGAGCCAATCGCGGTACCTACTGCCAGGTCTAACTGACCATGCAGCGATGCCGAGACAGAGACGATGATTTCAGGAAGTGACGTTCCAACACTCACCACGGTCATCCCGATGACGACAGGCGGTACGCCCGTCAGGCGACACAGGATCGATGCGGCAAACACTAAACGGTCAGCACTGTAGACCACCAAAAGTAAACCAATTATTAACAGTGCTGTTGCTAAAAGCATCAAAAGTCCTTTCTTCAGGTATACTCGTCGGTCCATCGCACGGGAATGGCTGGACTGCATACAGTCTGAGGCGTAACGAATTCCTAATTTTGACTTTATGCGCCGGAAAAGTAAAACAAATGCCAGCTTTCGCTAACCTCAACGGCTATTATTCTGTAAAAATGCGGAGTTGAGGGCTGATTCAGGCGGCATGCCTTAACGTGAGCAGGGTAATAAAGGAACCATAAATGAGCCAAACGATGGCGAATTTAGTCGATGTTCGCGGCGTGAGTTTTTCTCGCGCCAACAGATTGATATTTGATGATATTTCGTTGACCGTACCGCGTGGCAAAATCACTGCCATCATGGGGCCGTCCGGGATCGGTAAAACGACCCTGCTGCGCCTTATTGGTGGGCAGATCCCACCTGATAGCGGTGAAATCCTCTTTGATGGCGAAAACATCCCGGAGATGTCACGCTCGCGTCTGTATACTGTCCGCAAACGCATGAGCATGCTCTTTCAGTCGGGAGCCTTGTTCACCGACATGAATGTCTTTGATAACGTCGCCTATCCGCTGCGTGAGCATACCAGCCTGCCGCCAGAACTGCTGAAAAGCACGGTGATGATGAAGCTCGAAGCCGTCGGTTTGCGGGGCGCCGCAAAGTTGATGCCTTCGGAGCTGTCCGGCGGGATGGCGCGCCGCGCTGCGCTGGCACGCGCCATTGCATTAGAACCTGATTTAATCATGTTCGACGAACCGTTTGTTGGACAGGATCCCATCACGATGGGCGTGCTGGTGAAGCTCATCTCTGAACTGAACAGCGCGCTTGGCGTCACCTGCATTGTGGTATCTCACGATGTACCGGAAGTATTGAGCATTGCCGATTACGCCTATATTGTGGCGGACAAAAAGATCGTCGCACACGGTAGCGCTCAGGCGCTGCAGGAAAATTGCGATCCGCGCGTGCGGCAGTTCCTTGACGGTATTGCCGATGGCCCTGTGCCGTTCCGCTACCCGGCGGGCGACTATCGTGACGATTTACTGGGAATAGGGAGTTAAGCCACTCATGCTGTTAAATGCGTTGGCCGCTCTCGGACACCGTGGCATAAAAACCATCAGGACGTTCGGGCGTGCCGGATTGATGTTATTCAACGCGCTGGTCGGCAAGCCGGAATTCCGTAAGCACGCACCGCTGCTGGTGCGGCAGCTTTATAATGTCGGCGTGCTGTCGATGCTCATCATCATTGTCTCCGGTCTGTTTATCGGTATGGTGCTTGGGCTGCAGGGCTATCTGGTTCTGACAACCTACAGTGCGGAAACCAGCCTCGGGATGCTGGTGGCGCTCTCGCTGCTGCGCGAGCTGGGGCCGGTTGTGGCGGCGCTGTTGTTCGCCGGGCGCGCGGGGTCGGCATTAACGGCTGAAATTGGCCTGATGCGTGCGACCGAGCAGCTCTCCAGCATGGAGATGATGGCGGTCGATCCGCTGCGTCGCGTGATCTCGCCGCGTTTCTGGGCTGGGGTGATCTCTTTACCGTTACTGACTATTCTGTTTGTCGCCGTGGGTATCTGGGGCGGTTCGCTGGTTGGTGTGCACTGGAAAGGCATTGATGCCGGTTTCTTCTGGTCCGCGATGCAGGACGCCATCGACCTGCGAATGGATCTGGTTAACTGCCTGATTAAAAGCGTGGTATTTGCCATTACGGTCACCTGGATTGCATTGTTCAATGGTTATGATGCCATCCCGACGTCGGCGGGCATTAGCCGCGCAACTACACGTACAGTCGTACATTCGTCGCTGGCCGTACTGGGTCTGGATTTTGTGCTCACCGCACTGATGTTTGGGAATTGAGTTCATGCAAACGAGAAAAAATGAAATTTGGGTCGGTGTATTCCTGCTGCTGGCGCTGCTGGCCGCGCTGTTTATCTGCCTGAGAGCGGCGGATATCACGTCTGTACGCACCGAGCCGACGTATCGCATCTATGCCACCTTCGATAACATCGGCGGGCTGAAGGCGCGTTCACCGGTCCGCATCGGCGGCGTGGTGATCGGACGCGTATCTGACATTACGCTGGATGAGAAAACCTATCTGCCCCGCGTCGCGATGGATATCGAAGAGCGTTACAACCATATCCCGGACACCAGTTCCCTTTCTATCCGTACTTCCGGCCTGCTGGGCGAACAATATCTGGCGCTTAACGTTGGCTTTGAAGATCCCGAGCTGGGAACGACTATCCTTAAAGACGGTAGCGTCATTCAGGATACGAAATCCGCGATGGTTCTGGAGGATATGATTGGTCAGTTCCTTTACAACAGTAAAGGGGATGAGAAAAAATCCGACGCTGCCCCTGCGCAGAGCGAAGATCATACCGACGTCGCACCGACGCCAGGTGCTGCGAATTAATATCAGGAGAAGTCATTCATGTTTAAACGACTGTTAATGGTTGCCATGCTGGTCATCGCCCCTCTAACCGCCGCCCACGCTGCGGATCAGAGTAACCCGTACAAACTGATGGACGAAGCGGCGAAGAAGACCTTCGACCGTCTTAAAAACGAACAGCCTAAAATTCGTGCTAATCCTGATTATCTGCGTGACGTTGTTGACCAGGAACTGCTGCCGTACGTGCAGATTAAATATGCGGGTGCGCTGGTGCTGGGACGTTATTACAAAGACGCGACCCCTGCGCAGCGTGATGCCTACTTTGCCGCGTTCCGTGAATACCTGAAACAGGCTTATGGCCAGGCGCTGGCGATGTACCACGGCCAGACCTATCAGATTGCGCCTGAGCAGCCGCTGGGCGATGCGACCATCGTCCCTATCCGTGTGACGATCATCGATCCTAACGGTCGTCCGCCGGTTCGTCTGGATTTCCAGTGGCGTAAAAACAGCCAGACCGGTCACTGGCAGGCTTATGACATGATTGCCGAAGGGGTAAGCATGATCACCACCAAACAGAACGAATGGAGCGACCTGCTGCGCACCAAAGGCATTGATGGCCTGACCGCTCAGTTGCAGTCTATCTCTCGCCAGAAAATTACTCTGGATGAGAAGAAGTAATGTCACAGCAACTCAGCTGGTCGCGTGAAGGCGAGACATTAAAGCTGTCCGGTGAACTGGATCAGGATCTGCTGAACCCACTGTGGGACAAACGCCACGAAGCGATGCAGGGCGTGACGCTTATCGACTTAACCGACGTCACGCGGGTAGATACGGCAGGTGTTGCGCTGCTTGCCCATCTGATTGCCGTGGGGAAAAAGCAGGGGACAAGCGTCACGCTTCACGGCGCGAGCGATAATGTCGTGACCCTTGCGCAGCTCTACAATCTCCCTCAGGACGTACTGCCTCGTTAATATTTTCAGTGCGTTACTTCCGAAAGCCCTGACTGTTTCATCGTCGGGGCTTTTTGCTTGTTTAAGACAACGCCACTTTGCTCTAAGATGTTGGGCTTGTTTTCACTATCAGATGATTAAGAGCCCATGGAAAATCATGAAATCCAGACAGTGCTGATGAATGCACTCTCCCTTCAGGAAGCCCACGTCACTGGCGATGGCAGTCACTTCCAGGTTATTGCTGTGGGTGAGATGTTCGACGGTATGAGCCGCGTGAAGAAACAGCAGGCTGTGTACGCGCCGCTGATGGAATATATTGCGGATAACCGCATCCACGCCCTGTCGATTAAAGCGTTCACCCCGCAAGAGTGGGCACGCGATCGCAAACTAAACGGTTTTTGAGCTGAGGGCGACAGGCCCGCAGCACGGTTGAATTTATAAGAGAGCACACAATGGATAAATTTCGTGTACAGGGGCCAACGCGTCTCCAGGGCGAAGTCACAATTTCTGGCGCTAAAAACGCCGCGCTGCCAATCCTCTTTGCTGCGCTGCTGGCTGAAGAGCCGGTAGAAATTCAGAACGTACCGAAGCTGAAAGATATCGACACCACCATGAAGCTGCTCACCCAACTGGGCACGAAAGTCGAGCGTAACGGTTCCGTCTGGATCGACGCCAGCAAGGTGAACAACTTCTCAGCCCCTTACGATCTGGTGAAAACCATGCGTGCATCCATCTGGGCGCTTGGCCCGCTGGTGGCGCGTTTTGGTCAGGGGCAGGTCTCTCTGCCTGGCGGTTGCGCCATCGGTGCGCGTCCGGTTGACCTGCACATCTTTGGTCTGGAGAAGCTGGGCGCCGAGATCAAGCTGGAAGAAGGTTACGTTAAAGCGTCCGTTAATGGTCGTCTGAAAGGCGCGCACATCGTCATGGACAAAGTGAGCGTGGGCGCAACGGTCACCATTATGTCTGCGGCGACGCTGGCAGAAGGTACCACCATCATCGAAAATGCCGCGCGCGAACCGGAGATTGTGGATACCGCCAACTTCCTCGTGGCGCTGGGGGCAAAGATTTCCGGTCAGGGTACCGACCGTATCACCATCGAAGGCGTTGAGCGTCTGGGCGGCGGTGTCTATCGCGTTCTGCCGGACCGTATCGAAACCGGCACCTTCCTGGTCGCTGCGGCGATTTCTGGCGGTAAGATTGTTTGTCGCAACGCGCAGCCAGATACCCTGGATGCGGTGCTGGCGAAACTGCGCGATGCGGGTGCGGATATCGAAATCGGTGAAGACTGGATCAGCCTCGATATGCACGGTCAGCGTCCAAAAGCAGTCAATGTGCGTACGGCGCCGCATCCGGCGTTCCCTACGGACATGCAGGCGCAGTTCACCCTGTTGAACCTGGTTGCCGAAGGCACTGGCTTCATCACAGAAACCATTTTCGAGAACCGCTTTATGCACGTACCGGAGCTGATCCGTATGGGCGCGCATGCTGAGATCGAAAGTAATACCGTGATTTGCCACGGCGTTGAGAAACTGTCAGGTGCTCAGGTGATGGCAACCGATCTGCGTGCGTCTGCAAGCCTGGTGCTGGCGGGTTGTATCGCGGAAGGTACAACGATCGTGGATCGTATCTATCACATCGATCGTGGTTATGAACGTATCGAAGATAAACTGCGCGCGCTGGGTGCCAACATCGAGCGTGTGAAGGGCGAGTAATCGTTCCGGCAGCCCCCTGCCAGCAATGACCGGGGGGTTGCTGTTCCTGTCAAAAATGCGTTATTCCTGCGGTTCTCTTTTTACCTTTCTCTGGCGAATCATGCGCGATCTGTCGATAAATTCATGGGTGATGGGATCGTGATAGCGCGAAGGCCAAATTACCCACGGATGCGTATCCAGCGCCGTCGCGATAATTAATTCTCCCTTGGGCCAGGGGCGGGTGAGGGCGTTTGCCAGAGTGGAAGAACTCAGTCCATGGCGGCGGGACTCTGCTGCCAGTGAAGTGCCTCTTTTGCGCAGCGCGGCAATAATATCAGCCGTGTGCCAGTCGATAAATTTCGTATCCATAACGCCGTCCTTAAGTTCGGATTCACCTACGCCGTTTCTTCTGAAACGACGCGGTTACTATACCCATTTCAACTTCTTGTTCTAAAAAGTTCGCGTTACTTGAAGGGATATTCAGAATAAGACACGGCTTTATTCATGCGGTCTCTAAACCGATGAATTTACATGAACACGGAATTTACAGGTGTGTACTGGAATCTCCCCGCTATCGCTGCGGGGAGAAACAAGGGGATTAACGGTCGCGCTGAACGGCGATGTGGGCAAGACCAATCAGTGCCTCGCGCCACGGGCTGTCTGGAATGACCTGAAGCGCTTCGATGGCTTTGTCGGCTTCTTCTTCCGCGCGCTGACGCGTCCATTCCAGCGATCCGCAGATAGCCATAGTTTCTAGTACAGGTTCCAGAAGATGGCGGCCATTTCCCTGCTCAATCGCTTCACGGATCATTTTCGCCTGGTCGGCTGTTCCGTTGCGCATAGCATGAAGCAGCGGCAGGGTGGGTTTACCTTCGTTCAGGTCATCGCCCACGTTTTTACCGAGCGTTTCGCCGTCCGCACTGTAGTCCAGCAAATCATCAATCAGCTGGAAGGCCGTACCCAGATAGCGGCCATAGTCCTGCAGGCCTTTTTCCTGTGCTTCGGTACAGTCGGCCAGAATGCCGGAACACTGGGCAGCCGCTTCAAACAGGCGCGCCGTTTTGCTGTAGATGACGCGCATGTAGTTTTCTTCGGTGATATCAGGGTCGTTGACGTTCATCAGCTGCAGCACTTCGCCTTCAGCAATGACGTTTACGGCTTCGGACATCACTTCCAGCACTTTCAGGGAGCCCAGGCTGGTCATCATCTGGAAGGCGCGGGTATAGATAAAATCCCCCACCAGGACGCTGGCTGCGTTTCCGAAAGCGGCATTTGCCGTGGCTTTGCCACGACGCATATCCGATTCATCCACAACATCGTCATGCAGAAGCGTCGCCGTGTGAATAAATTCGATGAGCGCTGCGATAGTGATGTGAGCATTTCCCTGATAGCCAACGGCTCTGGCAGCCAGAATGGCAATCATCGGACGAATGCGTTTACCGCCGCCGCTGACGATGTAATAGCCCAACTGATTGATCAGCTGAACGTCAGAGTTGAGTTGCTCCAGGATTGCTGCATTCACACCCGCCATATCTTGCGCGGTTAACTCGTTGATTTTTTCTAAATTCATCGCAAAAGCCGGGCTTTTTATCCTGTTGATCCCATCTTCAATGGGGTAACGAAGGGTTTCGGTTTATCAATAGTAGTGCTGATTGTACTGAAAAAACGGCACAGATAAACGTTACCGTACGTGTTGTGTTTTTTTTCTTCATGTATTGACGGTAGCACTTGTCAAAGGCTCGCGTTTTGCGTAATATTCGCGCCCTATTGTGAATATTTATAGCGCACTCTGATTCATACGAGGACGTGCGCGGAAGCGGAGTTTATATGTACGCGGTTTTCCAAAGTGGTGGTAAACAACACCGAGTAAGCGAAGGTCAGACCGTTCGCCTGGAAAAGCTGGACATCGCAACTGGCGAATCTGTTGAGTTCGCAGAAGTTCTGATGATCGCAAACGGTGAAGAAGTCAAAATCGGCGTTCCTTTCGTTGATGGCGGCGTTATCAAAGCTGAAGTTGTTGCACACGGTCGTGGCGAGAAAGTTAAAATCGTTAAGTTTCGTCGTCGTAAGCACTACCGTAAGCAGCAGGGCCACCGTCAGTGGTTCACTGATGTGAAAATTACTGGCATCAGCGCCTAAGACCTGAGGAGAGATTTAAATGGCACATAAAAAGGCTGGCGGCTCCACACGTAACGGTCGCGATTCAGAAGCTAAACGCCTTGGCGTTAAGCGTTTCGGTGGCGAATCCGTTCTGGCGGGTAGCATCATCGTTCGTCAACGTGGTACCAAATTCCACGCTGGCAACAACGTAGGTTGCGGTCGTGACCACACTCTGTTTGCTAAAGCAGACGGTAAAGTGAAATTTGAAGTTAAAGGCCCGAACAACCGTAAATACATCAGCATCGTTGCTGAGTAAGGTTTTCTCGGTCCGGTAACGGATTAAAGCCCCGCAACCTGTTGCGGGGCTTTTTACATTGGAAACCCGGTAATTTTTTCTGTAGGGAAAACGGGCATGAAGCAGCAGGCCGGCATTGGTATTCTTTTGGCGCTCACTACCGCAATGTGCTGGGGTGCGCTGCCAATTGCAATGAAGCAGGTACTGGAAGTGATGGAGCCGCCTACGGTGGTCTTTTATCGCTTTCTGATGGCAAGCATCGGCCTCGGGGCCATTCTGGCTATCAAAGGTAAGCTTCCACCCTTGCGGCTCTTCCGCAAACCGCGCTGGCTGGTATTGCTGGCTATCGCGACGGGCGGTCTGTTCGGTAACTTCATCCTGTTCAGCTCTTCCCTGCAATATCTCAGCCCCACGGCGTCGCAGGTGATAGGTCAGCTTTCACCGGTGGGCATGATGGTCGCCAGCGTCTTTATCCTCAAGGAAAAGATGCGCGGTACGCAGATTATCGGGGCGAGCATGCTGCTGTGCGGTCTGGTGATGTTCTTCAACACCAGTCTGATTGAGATTTTCACCCGCCTGACGGATTACACATGGGGTGTAATTTTTGGTGTGGGGGCAGCAACGGTTTGGGTGAGCTATGGCGTCGCACAAAAGGTGTTATTGCGTCGTCTTGCCTCACAGCAGATCCTCTTTTTATTGTACACTTTGTGTACAATAGCATTGCTGCCATTAGCAAAGCCGGGTGTGATTTCCCAGCTTAGCGACTGGCAACTGGCGTGCCTCATTTTTTGTGGGCTGAACACGCTGGTCGGTTATGGCGCGCTGGCCGAAGCGATGGCGCGCTGGCAGGCGGCACAGGTGAGCGCGTTAATTACGCTTACTCCGCTGTTTACGCTGTTATTTTCAGATTTGTTATCAATGGCCTGGCCCGATGTCTTCGTCAGACCGATGCTCAACCTGTTGGGTTATCTCGGTGCGTTTGTCGTGGTTGCGGGCGCGATGTATTCCGCCATTGGTCATCGTCTTTGGGGACGTTGGCGCAAAAATGAAGCGGTTGTAGTAGTCCCCCGCTCAGGCGAATGAGTTACGGAGAGTAAAATGAAGTTTGTTGATGAAGCGACGATCCTGGTCGTGGCTGGTGATGGCGGCAATGGTTGCGTGAGCTTCCGCCGTGAAAAGTATATCCCACGTGGCGGTCCTGACGGCGGCGACGGTGGGGATGGTGGTGACGTGTGGCTGGAGGCGGATGAGAACCTCAACACGCTGATCGACTACCGTTTCGAAAAATCCTTCCGCGCTGAACGTGGCCAGAACGGCCAGAGCCGTGACTGTACCGGGAAACGCGGTAAAGACGTCACCATTAAGGTTCCGGTCGGTACGCGTGTGATTGACCAGGGAACCGGTGAAACCATGGGTGACATGACCAAACACGGTCAGCGCCTGATGGTGGCGAAAGGCGGCTGGCACGGTCTGGGTAACAGCCGTTTCAAATCCTCCGTTAACCGTACTCCGCGTCAGAAAACGATGGGTACGCCGGGCGATAAGCGCGATCTGCAGCTGGAGCTGATGCTTCTGGCAGACGTGGGCATGCTGGGTATGCCAAACGCCGGTAAATCGACGTTCATTCGCGCCGTTTCTGCGGCGAAACCAAAAGTGGCGGACTATCCGTTTACCACGCTGGTACCAAGCCTGGGCGTTGTCCGTATGGATAACGAGAAGAGCTTTGTGGTTGCCGATATTCCGGGTCTGATTGAAGGCGCTGCGGAAGGTGCGGGTCTGGGTATTCGCTTCCTGAAACACCTTGAGCGTTGCCGCGTGCTGCTGCACCTTATCGATATCGATCCTATCGACGGTTCCGATCCGGTTGAAAACGCCCGCATCATCATCGGTGAGCTGGAAAAATACAGCGAAAAACTGGCGAATAAAC
This sequence comes from Enterobacter sp. R-1.6.2, assembly GCF_035064085.1. NCBI lineage: Bacteria > Pseudomonadati > Pseudomonadota > Gammaproteobacteria > Enterobacterales > Enterobacteriaceae > Enterobacter > Enterobacter sp. R-1.6.2. The sequence continues at coordinate 98,986 of NZ_JASEYI010000010.1, read as the reverse complement.
CACGCTGGCTGGTCTTCAACAAGATCGACCTGATGGACAAAGCCGAAGCGGAAGCGAAAGCTAAAGCGATTGCTGAAGCGATGGGTTGGGAAGATAAATACTACCTGATCTCTGCGGCAAGCCAGGTTGGCGTGAAAGATCTGTGCTGGGATGTGATGACCTTCATCATTGAGAACCCAATTGTTCAGGCGGAAGAAGCGAAACAGCCTGAAAAAGTCGAATTCATGTGGGATGACTACCACCGCCAGCAGCTCGAAGAGCTGGAAGCGGAAGAGGATGATGAAGACTGGGACGATGACTGGGATGAAGACGATGAAGAAGGCGTCGAGTTCATCTACAAGCACTAATATCTGTCGAGAGCCCCCATTATGGGGGCTTTTTTTATTCCAGCGTTGCGGGCAGCCAGCAGCTGGCGATCAAACCACCTTCAGCGCCGTTCTCAAGCGTCAGCCTGCCGTGGTGGAGCTGTACAATGCGCTGCACGATACTCAGCCCCAGACCGCTGCCACCGTAGCGCTGGTCAAGACGGCGGAATGGCTCGGTAATTGACTGTCGGTGCGCGTCATCAATACCGGGCCCCTGATCGATCACGCTGATCTGCGTCCCCCCGTCGACCCCGGTTAATGTCACTGTAATCGTTGTCCCTGCCGGGCTGTAGCGCCCGGCATTCTCCAGCAGGTTGCGCAGCATCAGACGCAGGAGCACGGCGTCTCCCTGAACCGTGAGCGCGCTTTTAGCGGGCCAAATCACCGTATGCTCTTTGGCTTCATGGCCCAGGCCGAGAGGTTCAATGATATTTTCCGTCCAGCTCACGGTTTCGTAGTGTCCGCTGGCCATTGCCTGTCCGGCACGGGCCAGCATCAGCAGCTGTTCGACGGTATGCATGAGCTGATCGATACGGCTAATTAACGTCGCGGCCTGTGGTGCGCCTGACTGCGCCATAAGCTCCAGATGAAGCCGGATACCGGCAAGGGGCGTTCGAAGCTCGTGTGCGGCGTCAGCGGTGAAGAGACGCTCCTGCTGAATGGTATTGTCCAGCCGGGCGAGCAGCTGGTTCAGGGAGGTTGTCACCGCGCCGATTTCTTCCATGTCGGAATACATAGGAAGCGGAGTTAAGTTATCTGCCGAACGGTTAGCCAGGCTGTCACGCAGTTTATTCAGCGGTCGGGTTATCCAGGTGACTGCCCAGAAAGAGAAAAACAGCGTAAAGCCTACCATCACCAGAGAAGGGACGAGAAGGGAAGCAATCGCTTCGCGGATCTCTTTTTCGACATGGTTATTACGGGCTTTTGCCGACAGCGTTTCATTCACCAGAAAACCGATCTGCTCGCGGCTTTCATGCCACAGCCAGATGACGCTTATCAGCTGGAAAAATAAGAGAATGACCGCCAGCAGCACCATCAAACGCCGACGCATGCTGTTCATTTCTGGCTCTCAAGGCGATAGCCAACGCCACGGACGGTTTTGATTCTGTCCTTGCCGAGCTTGCGACGCAGGTTATGGATGTGAACTTCAAGGGTATTTGACCCCGGATCGTCCTGCCAGGAGTAGATATCCTGCTGGAGTGTTTCTCTGTGCACCGTTTGTCCGCTGCGCATGATCAGACGCGTAAGCAGGGCGAACTCTTTTGGCGTCACCTCTACCGCCTGGTCCCGGCGCAGTACCTGCTGGGTTTGCAGATTCAGCGTAATATCGCCGTCGGTGAGTAAGTTATCGCTATGGCCCTGATAGCGGCGAATCAACGCCCGCACTCGCGCCTGAAGCTCAGCAAGCGCAAAAGGCTTCACCAGGTAATCATCTGCGCCTGCATCGAGGCCGGTGATGCGATCTTCAATGGCATCGCGTGCCGTCAGGATCAACACCGGGTTGGCGATACCGCGGCGTCGCCACTGGCTGAGCAGCGTGGCGCCATCTTTATCAGGCAAGCCCAAATCGAGGATCACCAGACTGTATTCGCCGCTCTGGATCAGGGCGTCCGCCTCCGCTGCGGTGCCAGCACAGTCGAGGGCATACCCTTCATTGGCCAGCCCCAGCGCCAGCCCTTCCTGCAATAACAGATCGTCTTCAACTATGAGTAGTTTCATCGCTAGTTATTCTGGTAGATGTCCTTATAAAGCCTGCTTTCGAAGCGAACAAGCGGAATACGGCGATTGCGCTGGTCGGTCGGTTCGACGGCATAGCCGGAAAGATACTGCACGAATGCCATGCGTTGTCCGCTGGCGGTAGTGATGAAGCCTGCAAGGTTGTAAACCCCCTGCAGCGAGCCTGTCTTAGCGGATACTTTGCCATCCACGCCGGCAGCGTGAAGCCCGGCGCGATACTGCAGCGAACCGTCATGCCCGGCCAGCGGCAGCATTGAAATAAAGTTTAGCTCAGTGTCATGCTGTGCAATGTACTGAAGCACCTGCATCATCGTGGCCGGAGAGATCAAATTATGACGCGATAATCCGGAGCCATCGACGGCGATGGTATTACCCAGCTCGATCCCGGCCTGCTGGCGCAGGATCTGACGAACGGCGTCTGAACCCGCGCGCCAGGTTCCCGGCACGCCGAAACGCGCGTGGCCAATCATGCGGAACACGGTGTCGGCAATCATGTTGTCCGACTTTTTCAGCATGATTCGCAGTAAATCGTGCAGCGGAGGAGACTGTTTGCTGGCGATGACCGTGCCGGGCTGATTGACCTGCGTCTGGCGAAGCAGCGTGCCGGTGTAGGTTATGCCCGCTTGTTTCAGCTCATCTTTCAGAATGGCACCCGCGTAGCTTGCTCCATCCTGTATCGCAAAGGCCAGCGGCAGCGGATCGGCGCGCTGCGTCAGGCAGCCGGTAAGCGTGAAGCGGTTAAGATCGCCCGGCACGACGTCCAGCTCACAATATTGCGCATCCGGGGAGCCTTTCGCCAGCGTGCGGACCTGGCTAAACATTGTGACCGGGTAGTAGGACGCTATGCGGATAAACGCTAAATCATCTGGCTTTGGCGCGCTGTAAAGCGAAACCGAGAAGCAGTTACGGTCAACGATTGCGGCGGCGGGCGGGGCGCTAAAACATTGGGTCATGTCGTTCCACGGCCAGCCTGGGGCTTTATCGTGGCTGGCAAAGATGGACGTGTCGATCAGTACATTGCCATCAATTTTCTGCACGCCAGATTTTTTCAGTACCGCAACCATATTGCGGATATCCTGGCGCTTAAAGGTCGGATCGCCGCCAAAACGGGCGATAAGATCGCCTTTCAGTGCGCCACCCTCGACGTTACCTTTGGTCTCGAGTGTGGTCGTAAAACGGAAGTCAGGCCCGAGCTGGAGCAGGGCAGCGAGGGCAGTGATCACCTTTTGGGTACTGGCAGGCAGGGCCATCTGTTGACTGTGATAGTCAATCTCGGGAGCCTGTGCGCCAACCTTCTGCACCATCAGGGCAAGGTTCGCGCCTGCGGGGAGCTGATTAATGTACTCATCAACATTCGCGGCCTGGGCGGTGAACGTTATACTGGTAGTCAATCCGATGATAAATCTGGAAAATCGCATAATCTCGCGCTAACAACCCGAAAACAAACCGTCATACTACGGTGCATGGCACTGCAAAGTAAACGATGACCCATAGTGAACTTCGCGGTAAAATGCATATCAAATTGAAAAATTGCTGCTGACCTGGGGCATTGCTCCCGGGTCGGTTTTCTTTTTGCTTCTTGCCCGCTTAGGGGGGCAGGAGCAGGGAACACTGCTCCCAACAGGAATGTTTAAGAGGTATAACAAATGCAAGCTATTCCGATGACCTTACGTGGTGCCGAAAAACTGCGCGAAGAGCTGGATTTCCTGAAATCCGTGCGTCGTCCTGAAATCATCGCCGCTATCGCGGATGCACGCGAGCATGGCGACCTGAAAGAGAACGCTGAATACCACGCCGCGCGTGAGCAGCAGGGCTTCTGTGAAGGGCGTATTAAAGATATCGAAGCAAAACTGTCCAATGCACAGGTTATCGATATCACCAAAATGCCTAACAACGGGCGTGTGATCTTTGGTTCTACCGTGACCGTGCTGAACCTGGACAACGACGAAGAGCAGACCTATCGCATCGTGGGTGATGATGAAGCAGACTTCAAACAGAACCTGATTTCAGTGAACTCCCCGATTGCTCGCGGCCTGATTGGCAAAGAGCAGGACGATGTTGTCACCATTCGCACCCCTGGCGGTGAAGTGGAATACGAAATTATTAAGGTTGAATACCTGTAATTCGCTTCTCTACTAAGATGTTGATACATTGTAAAGAAAAGAAAAAGGCCGCATAGCGGCCTTTTATCAACTCAAGGAGCATGGCATTTTGCTCGCCTGCTGACAGAAATCCCTCGTTTCACACATAAAATGTGTTTGATTCAGGATATCCTTAGCGTGGCAGCGAGATTTTACGCTCTTTAGATGGGCGGTAGAGCACCAGCGTTTTACCGATGACCTGTACATTACAGGCGCCGGTTTCGCGCACGATGGCTTCCACGATCAGGTTTTTAGTGTCTCTGTCTTCAGAGGCGATTTTCACCTTGATCAGCTCGTGGTGTTCCAGCGCTTGTTCAATCTCGGCAAGCACCCCTTCGGTCAAACCATTGTTGCCAAGCATGACTACAGGCTTGAGCGGATGTGCCAGACCTTTTAGGTGCTGTTTTTGTTTAGTACTCAGATTCATCGTATATTTTTGCTTACGTTGGGATTGAAAACGGTTCATTCTACCGCCATCTCCCTTATATCGCCAAATAGCTGCGTAGAAATTTACGTCACAGGCAGGTAACGATGAACCAGGACGGAAATGTTAAATGACAGGTAAAAAGCGTTCTGCCAGCTCCAGCCGCTGGCTTCAGGAACACTTTAGCGATAAATATGTTCAACAGGCACAGAAAAAGGGGTTGCGTTCCCGTGCCTGGTTTAAACTTGATGAAATACAGCAAAGTGACAAACTTTTTAAGCCGGGGATGACGGTTGTAGACCTCGGTGCGGCACCTGGCGGATGGTCCCAGTATGCGGTAACGCAGATCGGCGGAACGGGCCGAATCATCGCGTGCGATCTTTTACCAATGGATCCCATCGTCGGTGTCGACTTCCTTCAGGGCGACTTTCGTGATGAATTAGTGCTGAAAGCGTTACTTGATCGTGTAGGTGACAGTAAGGTCCAGGTTGTCATGTCTGATATGGCACCAAATATGTGCGGAACACCGGCGGTGGATATCCCCCGCGCCATGTATCTGGTGGAGCTAGCGTTAGAAATGTGTCGTGATGTACTAGCGCCTGGTGGTAGTTTTGTTGTGAAGGTGTTTCAGGGCGAAGGTTTCGAGGAGTATCTTAAGGAAATTCGCTCCCTGTTTGCGAAGGTTAAAGTTCGTAAGCCGGACTCTTCCCGGGCCCGTTCCCGAGAAGTGTATATTGTAGCGACCGGGCGAAAATGATAACCGGTAGATTTCAGGCGAAAGTTTGAATGAAACTGGATATAGAGTATCCTGACGCTGTTTTTAACACAGTTGTAATATGAGGTTAATCCCTTGAGTGACATGGCGAAAAACCTAATACTCTGGCTGGTCATTGCCGTTGTGCTGATGTCAGTATTCCAGAGCTTTGGGCCCAGCGAGTCGAATGGCCGCAAGGTGGATTATTCTACCTTCCTGCAGGAGGTCAATCAGGACCAGGTTCGCGAAGCGCGTATCAACGGACGTGAGATCAACGTTACCAAGAAAGATAGTAACCGTTACACGACTTACATCCCGGTGAACGATCCTAAGCTGCTTGATAACCTTCTGACCAAAAACGTCAAGGTGGTAGGTGAGCCGCCAGAAGAACCAAGCCTGCTGGCTTCTATCTTCATTTCCTGGTTCCCGATGCTGCTTCTTATCGGCGTCTGGATCTTCTTTATGCGCCAGATGCAGGGCGGCGGTGGCAAAGGTGCCATGTCGTTCGGTAAGAGCAAGGCGCGTATGCTGACGGAAGACCAGATCAAGACCACCTTCGCTGACGTCGCCGGTTGTGACGAAGCGAAAGAAGAGGTGGGTGAACTGGTTGAGTACCTGCGTGAACCGAGCCGTTTCCAGAAGCTGGGCGGTAAGATCCCGAAAGGCGTGCTGATGGTTGGCCCTCCGGGTACCGGTAAAACCCTGCTGGCGAAAGCCATCGCGGGCGAAGCGAAGGTGCCGTTCTTTACTATTTCAGGTTCTGACTTCGTTGAAATGTTCGTGGGTGTCGGTGCATCTCGTGTGCGTGACATGTTCGAGCAGGCCAAAAAGGCAGCACCGTGCATTATCTTCATTGATGAAATCGACGCCGTGGGCCGCCAGCGTGGCGCAGGTCTGGGCGGTGGTCACGATGAACGTGAACAGACGCTGAACCAGATGCTGGTTGAGATGGACGGCTTCGAAGGTAACGAAGGTATCATCGTTATCGCGGCGACTAACCGTCCGGACGTACTTGACCCCGCGCTGCTGCGTCCAGGCCGTTTCGACCGTCAGGTTGTTGTGGGTCTGCCGGACGTTCGCGGTCGTGAACAGATTCTGAAAGTTCACATGCGTCGCGTACCGCTGGCGCCAGATATCGACGCGGCAATCATTGCGCGCGGTACCCCGGGCTTCTCCGGTGCTGACCTGGCGAACCTGGTCAACGAAGCTGCTCTGTTTGCCGCTCGCGGTAACAAGCGCGTCGTGTCGATGGTGGAGTTTGAGAAAGCGAAAGACAAAATCATGATGGGTGCGGAACGTCGCTCCATGGTGATGACGGAAGCGCAGAAAGAGTCCACGGCATACCACGAAGCGGGTCACGCGATTATCGGTCGCCTCGTGCCGGAACACGATCCGGTGCATAAAGTGACGATTATTCCGCGCGGTCGTGCGCTGGGTGTGACTTTCTTCCTGCCTGAAGGCGACGCGATCAGCGCCAGCCGTCAGAAGCTGGAAAGCCAGATTTCGACCCTGTACGGCGGTCGACTGGCAGAAGAGATTATCTACGGTGTGGAACATGTTTCTACCGGTGCGTCCAACGACATTAAAGTTGCGACAAACCTGGCGCGTAACATGGTGACGCAGTGGGGCTTCTCCGACAAACTCGGTCCGCTGCTGTATGCAGAGGAAGAGGGTGAAGTATTCCTCGGCCGTTCTGTGGCTAAAGCGAAACATATGTCCGATGAGACGGCTCGTATCATCGACCAGGAAGTAAAATCTCTGGTAGAGCGTAACTATGCACGTGCACGCCAGATCCTGACCGACAATATGGACATCCTGCATTCGATGAAAGATGCGCTCATGAAATATGAGACCATCGATGCACCGCAGATTGACGACCTGATGGCGCGCCGTGAAGTGCGTCCGCCAGCTGGCTGGGAAGACCCAGGCGCTTCCAATAATTCTGACAACAATGGCACCCCGCGTGCGCCGCGTCCGGTTGATGAACCGCGTACGCCAAACCCGGGCAACACCATGTCAGAACAGTTGGGCGATAAGTAAGTCACTGCTGTTGAAGCGTTTGTCTGTACCTCAAACCCTGGAGCTTGCTCCGGGGTTTTTCATTTCTGTTTAACGATATAGATACCAGGGATTTCGCCATGAAATTATTCGCTCAGGACTCGCATCTCGATCTTTCACATCCCCATGTGATGGGGATCCTGAATGTTACCCCTGACTCCTTCTCTGACGGCGGCACGCATAACACGCTTATCGAGGCGGTTAAACACGCGAATCTAATGATTAATGCGGGTGCCACCATTATTGACGTGGGCGGCGAATCGACGCGTCCTGGTGCGGCTGACGTGTCTGTGGAAGAAGAGCTGGCGCGCGTGGTGCCGGTGGTTGAAGCTATCGCGCAGCGGTTTGAAGTATGGATCTCCGTTGATACCTCTAAACCCGAAGTGATTCGTGAAGTGGCGAGAGTGGGCGCTCACATTATCAATGATATTCGCTCGCTCACTGAGCCCGGCGCACTTGAAGCTGCGGCAGAGACCGGGTTACCGGTATGCCTGATGCACATGCAGGGCCAACCGAAAACCATGCAGGAAGCACCGAAGTATGACGATGTCTTTGCCGACGTGAATCGCTTCTTTATTGAACATATTGCGCGCTGCGAACGTGCAGGTATCCCAAAAGAGAAATTGTTGCTCGACCCGGGGTTCGGTTTCGGTAAAAATCTCTCCCACAATTATGCGTTGCTTGCGCGCTTATCGGAATTCCATCACTTTGACCTGCCGCTGCTGGTGGGGATGTCGAGAAAGTCGATGATTGGGCAGTTGCTGAACGTGGGGCCGAGCGAACGCCTGAGCGGCAGCCTGGCCTGCGCGGTGATTGCGGCGATGCAGGGCGCGCACATTATTCGTGTCCATGACGTCAAAGAAACAGTAGAAGCCATGCGTGTGGTGGAAGCCACACTGGCAGCGAAGGAAAACAAACGCTATGAGTAATCGTAAGTATTTTGGTACCGATGGTATCCGTGGGCGTGTAGGCGATGCTCCCATCACTCCTGATTTTGTCCTGAAGCTCGGCTGGGCTGCTGGCAAAGTGCTGGCGCGTCATGGTTCCCGTAAGATCATTATCGGTAAAGACACCCGTATTTCCGGCTATATGCTGGAGTCCGCGCTGGAGGCGGGTCTGGCGGCGGCTGGACTGTCCGCTTCCTTTACGGGCCCAATGCCAACGCCTGCTGTCGCGTATCTGACGCGCACTTTCCGTGCGGAAGCGGGGATTGTTATCTCAGCTTCTCACAACCCGTTCTACGACAACGGCATTAAATTCTTCTCCATTGACGGCACCAAGCTCCCGGATGACGTAGAAGAAGCCATTGAAGCCGAAATGGAAAAAGAGATCACCTGTGTAGATTCCGCAGAGCTGGGTAAAGCGAACCGTATCGTTGATGCGGCGGGCCGTTATATCGAGTTCTGTAAAGGTACCTTCCCGAATGAGCTGAGCCTGGCTCACCTCAAAATTGTGGTGGACTGTGCAAACGGCGCGACCTATCACATCGCCCCGAATGTCTTCCGCGAACTGGGTGCGAAAGTCATCACCATTGGCTGCGAGCCGGATGGTCTGAACATTAACGAGCAGGTGGGTGCAACTGATGTTCGTGCCCTGCAGGCACGCGTTCTGGCAGAGAAAGCCGACCTGGGCATTGCCCTGGACGGCGACGGTGACCGCGTGATCATGGTCGACCACGAAGGTAACAAGGTCGACGGCGATCAGATCCTCTACATCATTGCCCGTGAGGGCCTGCGTCAGGGCCAGCTGCGCGGCGGTGCGGTGGGCACGCTGATGAGTAACATGGGCCTGGAACTGGCGCTGAAACAGCTCGGTATTCCGTTTGTCCGCGCGAAAGTGGGTGACCGCTATGTGCTGGAAAAACTACAGGAGAAGGGCTGGCGCATCGGCGCAGAAAACTCGGGTCACGTTATCCTGCTCGACAAAACCACCACCGGGGACGGTATCGTGGCCGCGCTGCAGGTGGTTGCCGCAATGGCGCGCAACCATATGAACCTGCACGATCTGTGCAGCGGGATGAAAATGTTCCCACAGATCCTGGTTAACGTACGCTTCACTGCCGGTAAAGGCGATCCTCTGGAAAATGAGAACGTTAAAGCGGTGATGGCTGACGTTGAAGCGGCCCTGGGCAATCGTGGACGTGTGCTGTTGCGTAAGTCCGGTACTGAACCGCTGATCCGCGTGATGGTGGAAGGTGAAGACGAAGCGCAGGTAACCGAATTTGCACACCGTATTGCGGATGCTGTAAAAGCTGCATAATCGTGCACGCTAAATGTATAAAAAGGCGGCTTTTGTCGCCTTTGTTTTAAGCAATTAATGGCTTTTTGCTGTTTTTTTCCGCAGTTGATACAATGCGTCAAAAATGCCCTTGCGAAGGTCATTCGCTTTGGTTAGTATTCACACCCGCTTCAGTGGGAAACAAAAATCCTGCTAATTGGTCGAAGCATTGGTATGCGGCAAATCCGCAAGGAACAGGTTGATTATGTACGAAGCTCTTTTAGTTATTTTCCTTATTGTAGCCATCGCTCTCGTAGCGCTGATCATGCTGCAGCAAGGTAAAGGCGCTGATATGGGAGCCTCCTTCGGAGCAGGCGCTTCCGGTACGCTGTTCGGTTCAAGTGGTTCTGCGAACTTCATGACCCGCACAACGGCGATTCTGGCTACGCTGTTCTTCATCATCAGCCTTGTGCTTGGCAATATCAACAGCAACAAGACCAGCAAAGGAAGCGAGTGGGAAAATCTGAGCGCGCCAGCGAAAACTGAGCAAACTCAGCCAGCTGCACCGGCTAAGCCAAGCAGCGATATCCCGCACTAAGTATTCTGTACCGAGGTGGTGGAATTGGTAGACACGCTACCTTGAGGTGGTAGTGCCCTAACGGGCTTGTGGGTTCGAGTCCCATCCTCGGTACCAATATTCCAGAAAAAAGACGTCGAAAGACGTCTTTTTTTTCGTCTGCATATTCTGAGGTGTGGTTTTGTAGGCCCGGAAAGCGCAGCGCCACCGGGCAAAATGGCGGGTGACGCTGCGCTTACCCGCCCTACGAAAGTCCAAAAAAAAGGCGTCCATAGGACGCCTTTTGCACGTTACATCAGCGATTACTTCTTATCGCTGTGCTCCAGGTTTTCAACCTGCGGCAGACCGTTACCTGAACTGGCGGAGAGCAGGCCATTCTCAACATAGTTGAACAGCTTCTCGCGGGTATCGGTGATGTCCAGGTTACGCATGGTCAGCTGACCAATACGATCGTCCGGTGAGAACACGGATTCACCTTTCTCCATGGTCAGACGCTCTGCTTTATAGGTCAGGTTGTCAGACACGGTGTTCAGGATGGAGTAGTCGTTGCCGCGACGCAGCTCCAGCGTCACTTCACCGGTGATCGCGCTTGCCACCCAACGCTGCAGCGCATCACGCAGCATCAGCGCCTGTGGATCGAACCAGCGGCCCTGATACAGCAGTTTACCCAGTTGACGGCCATGAGAGTGATACTGCTCGATGGTGTCTTCGTTGTGAATGCCGGTCAGCAGACGCTCGTAAGCGATGTGCAGCAGTGCCATTCCCGGGGCTTCATAGATGCCACGGCTTTTCGCTTCGATGATACGGTTTTCAATCTGATCGCTCATGCCCAGACCGTGACGACCGCCAATACGGTTAGCTTCCAGCATCAGCTCAACATCATCAGAGAAGGTTTTACCGTTTAGCGCAACCGGATGGCCGCGTTCGAAACGCACGGTCACTTCTTCAGCCTGGATTTTTACGTTCTCGTCCCAGAACTTCACGCCCATGATCGGGTTAACGATCTTCACGCTGGAGTTCAGGAATTCCAGGTCTTTCGCTTCGTGCGTCGCACCCAGCATGTTGGAGTCGGTGGAGTAGGCCTTCTCGACTGACATCTTATAGTCGAAGCCGCAGGCGATCATAAACTCGGACATTTCATGACGGCCACCCAGCTCGTCGATGAAGTCGGTATCCAGCCACGGCTTGTAGATCTGCAGTTCGGCGTTGGTCAGCAGGCCATAACGATAGAAACGTTCAATATCGTTACCTTTATAGGTGCTACCGTCACCCCAGATGTTGACGCCGTCTTCTTTCATCGCCGCAACCAGCATAGTGCCGGTGACCGCACGGCCCAGCGGGGTGGTGTTGAAATAGGTCAGGCCGCCGGTGGTGTTATGGAACGCACCGCACTGAATAGCCGCGATACCTTCAGCGACCAGTTGCTTACGGCAGTCAATCAGGCGCGCGTTCTCTGCACCATACTCTTTAGCGCGACGAGGAATGGCATCGTAGTCGTCCTCATCCGGCTGACCCAGGTTCGCAGTATAGGCGTACGGAACCGCTCCCTTCTGGCGCATCCACAGCAGTGCAGCGCTGGTATCCAGGCCGCCTGAGAAAGCGATGCCAATACGTTGTCCTACCGGAAGATGCTTGAGAATCGTCGTCATAGAATAAAACCCTGCTTGATTGACTGATTAGAGACCGCTTTCGCTCTCTTGTGCATTTTTATGCAAAATAAGTGAGTATTCATTTAATCATCTTTTGGCGAAGACCGGAAGAGAGTCGTGCGTTTTTTGTAAAAATTTTGGTCTAATCGATCTGGCGGAAGTTGGGTTGACAGGTGGGGTCAACTATCAATATACTAAACGCCGATTTTACGTCCCGTCTTCGGTACCAAATCCCAGCATTATTTGCAAATTCTGTCCAAAACGCGTAGAATTTGCCACGTTTCAGGCGCGGGGTGGAGCAGCCTGGTAGCTCGTCGGGCTCATAACCCGAAGGTCGTCGGTTCAAATCCGGCCCCCGCAACCACTTTCCCATAAAGTTCTTTTTCAAATATACTGTGAAGACTTAGAGCCTTCGTAGCTGGATTTGAAAAAATTCTTTCGGAAAGTGCTCCAGGCCACAGTTGTGGCTATAGGGTTCAGTTATCTAAAGCCCCGATTTATCGGGGTTTTTTGTTATCTGACTACAGAATAACTGGGCTTTACGCCCTTTTTTTATGTCTTGGGGGTGGGCTTGTCCACATTAGAGCAAAAATTAACAGAGATGATTACTGCACCGGTCGAAGCACTGGGCTACGAACTGGTCGGCATCGAATTCGTTCGCGGCCGTACATCGACGCTGCGCATCTATATTGATAGTGAAGATGGCATCAATGTTGATGATTGTGCTGATGTCAGCCACCAGGTGAGTGCGGTTCTTGATGTTGAAGACCCGATTACCGTTGCGTACAACCTGGAAGTTTCCTCACCTGGCCTCGATCGCCCGATGTTCACGGCCGAGCACTATGTGCGCTTTACCGGTGAAGAAGTGGCTCTCGTTCTGCGTATGGCCGTACAGAACCGCCGTAAATGGCAGGGAATTATCAAAGCCGTTGATGGTGAAATGATCACGGTGACAGTCGAAGGCAAAGATGAAGTGTTCGCGCTGAGTAATATCCAGAAGGCGAACCTGGTTCCCCACTTTTAACAGTCTGGATTGAGGTGAAAAGCCCGCGATGAACAAAGAAATTTTGGCTGTTGTTGAAGCCGTCTCCAACGAGAAATCACTGCCGCGTGAGAAGATTTTCGAAGCGCTGGAAAGTGCACTGGCTACAGCAACCAAGAAAAAATACGAACAAGAGATCGATGTTCGCGTAGAAATCGATCGTAAAAGCGGTGACTTCGATACATTCCGTCGTTGGGTAATCGTTGAAGAAGTGACCCAGCCGACCAAAGAGATCACGCTGGAAGCTGCCCGTTTTGAAGACGAAAGTCTGAACGTGGGCGAGTACGTTGAAGATCAGATTGAATCTGTGACCTTTGACCGTATCACGACCCAGACCGCTAAACAGGTTATCGTGCAGAAAGTGCGCGAAGCCGAGCGCGCGCTGGTTGTCGATCAGTTCCGCGATCAGGAAGGCGAAATCATCACCGGCGTGGTGAAGAAAGTGAACCGCGACAACATCTCCCTGGAGATCAAATCCGAAGGGTTGCCGGGTAACGCTGAAGCCGTGATCCTGCGTGAAGATATGCTACCGCGTGAAAACTTCCGCCCAGGTGACCGTATTCGCGGTGTTCTGTACGCCGTTCGTCCTGAAGCGCGTGGTGCACAGCTGTTCGTGACCCGTTCTAAACCAGAAATGCTGGTAGAACTGTTCCGTATCGAAGTGCCGGAAATCGGTGAAGAAGTTATCGAGATTAAAGCGGCGGCTCGCGATCCGGGCTCCCGTGCGAAAATTGCGGTGAAAACTAACGACAAGCGTATCGACCCGGTCGGTGCTTGCGTCGGTATGCGCGGTGCGCGCGTTCAGGCAGTTTCGACTGAGCTGGGCGGCGAACGTATTGATATCGTTCTGTGGGATGACAACCCGGCGCAGTTCGTGATCAACGCAATGGCTCCAGCTGATGTGGCGTCTATCGTTGTTGACGAAGACAAACACACCATGGATATCGCTGTTGAAGCGGGCAACCTGGCGCAGGCAATCGGCCGTAACGGCCAGAACGTACGCCTGGCGTCACAGCTGAGCGGCTGGGAACTCAACGTAATGACCGTTGATGACCTGCAGGCTAAGCATCAGGCTGAAGCCCATGCGGCGATCGATACCTTCACTAAATACCTGGATATTGACGAAGACTTCGCCACTGTTCTGGTTGAAGAAGGTTTCTCTACGCTGGAAGAACTGGCCTATGTGCCAATGAAAGAGCTGCTGGAAATTGACGGTCTGGATGAACCAACCGTTGAAGCCCTGCGTGAACGCGCTAAAAACGCACTGACCACCCTGGCACTGGCTCAGGAAGAAAGCCTTGGCGATAAGAAGCCGGCTGATGACCTGCTGAATCTGGAAGGTCTTGATCGTGCGATTGCGTTCAAGCTGGCTGCCCGTGGTGTTTGTACGCTGGAAGATCTCGCTGAGCAAGGCGTTGATGACCTGGCTGATATCGAAGGTTTAACCGACGAGAAAGCCGGCGAGCTCATCATGGCCGCACGTAATATTTGCTGGTTCGGCGACGAAGCGTAATAAACTGTAGCAGGAAGGAACAGCATGACTGATGTAACTGTAAAATCGCTGGCTGCTGAGATTCAGACCTCCGTGGACCGCCTGGTACAGCAATTTGCTGATGCAGGGATCCCGAAGTCCGCTGATGACTCGGTGACCGCGCAAGAAAAACAAACCTTGTTAACGCACCTGAACCGTGAACACGGTTCTACGCCTGACAAGTTAACGCTGCAGCGCAAAACGCGTAGCACGTTAAACATCCCTGGTACCGGTGGCAAAAGCAAATCGGTCCAAATTGAAGTCCGCAAGACGCGCACCTTTGTAAAACGTGATCCGCAAGAGGCAGAACGCCTTGCCGCGGAAGAGCAGGCACAGCGTGAAGCGGAAGAACAAGCTCAGCGTGAGGCGGAAGCAACCGCCAAACGTGAAGCAGAATTAAAAGCTGAACGTGAGGCCGCAGAAAAAGCGAAACGCGACGCAAGTGATAAAGTGAAGCGTGACGCTGCGGAAAAAGACAAAGTGAGCAATCAACAGACAGACGAAATGACCAAAACCGCCCAGGCTGAAAAAGCCCGCCGTGAAAATGAAGCTGCCGAGCTGAAGCGTAAAGCGGAAGAAGAAGCCCGCCGTAAGCTGGAAGAAGAAGCTCGCCGCGTCGCCGAAGAAGCGCGCCGTATGGCAGAAGAAAACGAGAAGAATGGTGTGAATACCGTTGAGCCGACTGAAGACACCAGCGACTATCACGTGACCACTTCTCAGCATGCGCGTCAGGCTGAAGATGATAACGACCGTGAAGTTGAAGGCGGTCGTGGCCGTGGCCGTAATGCAAAAGCAGCGCGTCCGGCGAAAAAAGGCAACAAACACGCTGAATCCAAAGCTGACCGTGAAGAAGCACGCGCTGCTGTTCGCGGCGGTAAAGGCGGTAAGCGTAAAGGTTCCGCTCTGCAGCAGAGCTTCCAGAAGCCTGCTCAGGCCGTTAACCGTGACGTCGTGATTGGCGAAACCATCACCGTTGGCGATCTGGCGAACAAGATGGCGGTTAAAGGCTCTCAGGTCATCAAAGCGATGATGAAACTGGGCGCCATGGCGACCATCAACCAGGTCATCGACCAGGAAACCGCACAGCTGGTTGCTGAAGAGATGGGCCACAAAGTTATCCTGCGTCGTGAAAACGAGCTGGAAGAAGCAGTAATGAGCGACCGTGATACTGGCGCTGCGGCTGAACCGCGTGCACCGGTTGTGACCATCATGGGTCACGTTGACCACGGTAAAACCTCTCTGCTTGACTACATTCGTTCTACTAAGGTTGCCTCTGGTGAAGCGGGTGGTATTACCCAGCACATCGGTGCTTACCACGTAGAAACCGAAAACGGCATGATCACCTTCCTGGATACCCCAGGCCACGCAGCGTTTACCTCAATGCGTGCTCGTGGTGCTCAGGCAACGGATATCGTTGTACTGGTTGTTGCCGCAGACGACGGCGTGATGCCACAGACCATCGAAGCTATCCAGCACGCGAAAGCGGCGCAGGTGCCTCTGGTTGTTGCAGTCAACAAAATCGATAAGCCAGAAGCCGATCTGGACCGCGTGAAGAACGAACTGTCTCAGTACGGCGTTATGCCGGAAGAGTGGGGCGGTGAAGCGCAGTTCATCCCAGTATCTGCGAAAGCGGGTACCGGTATCGACGACCTGCTGAACGCGATCCTGCTGCAGGCTGAAGTACTGGAGCTGAAAGCGATCCGTAATGGTATGGCGAGCGGCGCGGTAATCGAATCCTTCCTGGATAAAGGTCGTGGTCCGGTTGCAACCGTTCTGGTACGCGAAGGTACCCTGAACAAGGGCGACATCGTTCTGTGTGGCTTCGAATACGGCCGCGTTCGTGCGATGCGTAACGAACTGGGTCAGGAAGTTCTGGAAGCGGGTCCGTCCATTCCAGTGGAAATCCTGGGTCTGTCCGGTGTTCCGGCTGCCGGTGACGAAGTGACCGTTGTGCGTGACGAGAAGAAAGCGCGTGAAGTTGCGCTGTATCGTCAGGGCAAATTCCGTGAAGTTAAACTGGCTCGCCAGCAGAAATCTAAACTCGAGAACATGTTTGCCAACATGACCGAGGGCGAAGTTCACGAAGTGAACATCGTTCTGAAAGCTGACGTTCAGGGTTCTGTGGAAGCGATCTCCGACTCCTTGCTGAAACTGTCTACCGACGAAGTGAAAGTGAAGATCATCGGTTCTGGCGTAGGTGGTATCACCGAAACTGACGCGACCCTGGCTGCTGCCTCCAACGCTATCCTGGTTGGCTTCAACGTTCGTGCGGATGCATCTGCGCGTAAAGTAATTGAAGCCGAAAGCCTGGATCTGCGTTACTACTCCGTCATCTATAACCTGATCGACGAAGTGAAAGCAGCGATGAGCGGCATGCTGTCTCCTGAGCTGAAACAGCAGATCATCGGTCTGGCTGAAGTACGTGACGTGTTCAAATCACCGAAATTCGGTGCGATCGCGGGCTGTATGGTTACCGAAGGTAACATCAAGCGTCACAACCCAATCCGCGTACTGCGTGACAACGTGGTTATCTACGAAGGCGAGCTGGAATCCCTGCGCCGCTTCAAAGATGACGTTAACGAAGTCCGTAACGGCATGGAATGTGGTATCGGCGTGAAGAACTACAACGACGTTCGCGTTGGCGATATGATCGAAGTGTTCGAGATCATCGAAATTCAGCGTACCATCGCTTAATTACCGATTGTAAGCCGGGATCGCCTCGCGCCACCCGGCAATAATTTTAAAAGGGGCTTTTAGCCCCTTTTTTGTCTGGAGAATTTATTATGGCGAAAGAATTTGGTCGCCCTCAGCGCGTAGCGCAGGAAATGCAGAAAGAGATCGCACTCATTCTGCAACGTGAAATTAAAGACCCACGCGTCGGCATGATGACCACCGTTTCCGGTGTCGAAATGTCCCGCGATTTGGCCTATGCAAAAGTGTTCGTCACCTTCCTGAACGATCAGGACGAAGCGGCAGTGAAAAACGGCATTAAAGCGCTGCAGGAAGCCTCTGGTTTCATCCGCTCCCTGCTAGGCAAAGCGATGCGCCTGCGCATCGTGCCTGAGCTGACCTTCTTCTACGACAACTCGCTGGTCGAAGGTATGCGTATGTCCAACCTGGTGACCAGCGTGGTTAAACATGATGACGAGCGTCGTGTTAACCCGGCGGACGATAGCAAGGAGGACTAATGAGTCGTCCTCGTCGTCGCGGTCGCGACGTGCATGGTGTGCTGCTGCTGGATAAACCCCAGGGCGCTTCCAGCAACGACGTGCTGCAGAAAGTTAAGCGCATTTATAACGCCAACCGTGCGGGCCACACCGGCGCGCTCGATCCGCTGGCAACCGGCATGCTGCCGGTCTGCCTGGGAGAGGCGACAAAGTTTTCCCAGTACCTGCTCGACTCCGATAAGCGCTACCGCGTTATCGCTAAACTGGGCCAGCGCACGGATACCTCCGACGCGGATGGCCTGGTGGTGGAAGAGCGTCCGGTGACGTTCAGCGCGGAGCAGCTTGATGCTGCGCTGGAGAGCTTCCGTGGAGACACGATGCAGGTGCCGTCGATGTATTCGGCGCTGAAATATCAGGGCAAGAAGCTCTACGAATATGCGCGCCAGGGCATTGACGTTCCGCGTGAAGCCCGTCCGATAACCGTGTACGAGCTGCTGTTTATTCGCCACGAAGGTGATGAACTGGAGCTGGAAGTACACTGTTCGAAAGGGACCTATATTCGCACCATCATCGACGACCTCGGTGAAAAGCTGGGCTGCGGCGCGCATGTGATTTACCTGCGCCGCCTGGCGGTGAGCAAGTACCCGGTGGAGCGGATGGTGACCCTGGAATATCTGCGCGAGCTGGTAGAACAGGCGGAAGCGCAGGGGATTGCGCCGGCAGATTTGCTGGATCCTTTGCTGATGCCGATGGACAGTCCGGCAGCGGACTTCCCGGTTGTTAATCTTCCTTTAACATCGTCCGTTTACTTTAAGAACGGCAACCCGGTTCGTACGGCACAAGCGCCGCTGGAAGGACTGGTACGCGTGACCGAAGGTGACGAAGGGAAATTCATCGGTATGGGCGAAATGGATGGCGAAGGGCGCGTTGCGCCGCGTCGTCTGGTCGTCGAATATCCGGTCGACGCGTGACGGTGATAACACCTCGTCTTGCGATAAGCAGGGGAGACGAGTAGAATATCGCCGCTTAACGCCTGGTAAATTGTTTAACAATCTGCGGGGCGTACATGGGATTGCTGAATTAGAGATCGGCATCCTTACATTCTTTATACTTTGGAGTTTGAAAATGTCTCTAAGCGTTGAAGCTAAAGCTAAAATCGTTTCTGAGTTTGGTCGTGGTACTAACGACAGCGGTTCTACCGAAGTTCAGGTTGCACTGCTGACTGCACAGATTAACCACCTGCAGGGTCACTTTGCAGAGCACAAAAAAGATCACCACAGCCGTCGTGGTCTGCTGCGTATGGTTTCTCAGCGTCGTAAACTGCTCGACTACCTGAAACGTAAAGATGTTGCACGCTACACCGCGCTGATCGAGCGTCTGGGTCTGCGTCGCTAATTCTTGCGAGTTTCAGAAAAGGGGGCCTGATGGCCCCTTTTTTCAACCAGACGGCAGCAATTCACTGGAAACTATTGTATTGTTGCTATAAATGATCTTCATTGCAGAGGTTCGCGCGGCTAATGAGAGGCTTCACCCATGGGGGTGTTGGTTGTCATTAGTCGCGAGGATGCGAAGAAGGTCGGGTTAAATCGACAGCACACCGGTGGTGTGCTGTCAAACATTTAAGAAAGGACAGAACTTTGCTGAATCCGATCGTTCGTAAATTCCAGTATGGTCAACATACCGTCACGCTGGAAACCGGCATGATGGCACGTCAGGCTACTGCTGCCGTTATGGTAAGCATGGATGACACTGCGGTATTCGTTACCGTTGTTGGCCAGAAAAAAGCTAAACCAGGTCAGGACTTCTTCCCGCTGACCGTTAACTACCAGGAGCGTACCTACGCTGCCGGTAAAATCCCGGGTGGTTTCTTCCGTCGTGAAGGCCGTCCAAGCGAAGGCGAAACCCTGATTGCGCGTCTGATTGACCGCCCGGTTCGCCCGCTGTTCCCGGAAGGCTTCGTTAACGAAGTACAGGTTATCGCGACCGTTGTTTCCGTTAACCCACAGGTTAACCCGGACATCGTTGCCATGATCGGCGCATCCGCTGCCCTGTCACTGTCTGGTATTCCATTCAATGGCCCAATCGGTGCCGCGCGCGTTGGCTACATCAACGACCAGTACGTGCTGAACCCAACCCAGGAAGAGCTGAAAGAAAGTAAGCTGGACCTGGTTGTTGCGGGTACTGAAGCGGCTGTGCTGATGGTTGAATCCGAAGCTGAACTGCTGAGCGAAGACCAGATGCTGGGCGCTGTGGTATTTGGCCACGACCAGCAGCAGATCGTTATCCAGAACATCAACGACCTGGTGAAAGAAGCCGGTAAACCACGTTGGGACTGGCAGCCAGAAGCAGCAAACGACGCGCTGAACGCACGTGTTGCAGCTCTGGCAGAATCTCGTCTGAGCGATGCATACCGCATCACTGACAAACAGGAGCGTTACGCTCAGGTTGACGTGATCAAGTCTGAAACTATCGCGACGCTGGTTGCTGAAGACGAAACGCTGGACGCTAACGAACTGAGCGACATCCTGCACGCAATCGAGAAAAACGTTGTTCGTAGCCGCGTACTGGCAGGCGAGCCGCGTATCGATGGCCGCGAAAAAGACATGATCCGTGGTCTGGATGTGCGTACTGGCGTTCTGCCACGTACTCACGGTTCCGCGCTGTTCACCCGTGGCGAAACGCAGGCGCTGGTTACCGCGACCCTGGGTACTGCACGTGATGCACAGATCATCGACGAACTGATGGGCGAGCGCACTGACAGCTTCCTGTTCCACTACAACTTCCCTCCGTACTCCGTAGGCGAAACCGGTATGGTTGGCTCGCCGAAGCGTCGTGAAATTGGTCACGGTCGTCTGGCGAAGCGCGGCGTGCTGGCAGTGATGCCAGAAGCTGACAAATTCCCGTATACCGTTCGTGTGGTTTCTGAAATCACCGAATCCAACGGTTCTTCTTCCATGGCTTCCGTGTGTGGTGCTTCTCTGGCGCTGATGGATGCAGGCGTGCCGATCAAAGCCGCTGTTGCGGGTATCGCAATGGGCCTGGTGAAAGAAGGCGACAACTTCGTTGTTCTGTCTGACATTCTGGGTGACGAAGACCACCTGGGCGATATGGACTTCAAAGTAGCGGGTTCCCGCGAAGGTATCTCTGCGCTGCAGATGGATATCAAAATTGAAGGTATCACCAAAGAGATCATGCAGGTTGCTCTGAACCAGGCTAAAGGTGCGCGTCTGCACATCCTGGGCGTGATGGAACAGGCGATTAACGCGCCGCGTGGCGACATTTCTCAGTTCGCTCCACGTATCCACACCATCAAGATCAATCCAGACAAGATCAAAGATGTTATCGGTAAGGGCGGTTCCGTAATCCGTGCGCTGACCGAAGAGACTGGCACCACGATCGAAATCGAAGATGACGGTACTGTGAAGATCGCAGCAACCGACGGCGAGAAAGCGAAATTCGCGATCCGTCGCATCGAAGAAATCACGGCAGAGATCGAAGTGGGCCGCGTCTATGCAGGTAAAGTGACCCGTATCGTTGACTTTGGCGCGTTCGTTGCCATCGGTGGCGGTAAAGAAGGTCTGGTTCACATCTCTCAGATCGCTGACAAGCGCGTTGAGAAAGTGACCGATTACCTGCAGATGGGTCAGGAAGTCCCGGTGAAAGTTCTGGAAGTTGATCGCCAGGGCCGTATCCGTCTGAGCATTAAAGAAGCAACCGAGCAGTCTCAGCCAGCTGCTGCGCCAGAAGCACAGGCAGCAGAACAGCAAGGCGAGTAAGTTGCCATTTGCCCTCCGCTTTGCGGAGGGCCTATTATCAGGCAGGACGCCTTGTTAAGCCGCCGGGGGACAGGACGTTCATCCAATAGTTGTCTTCGGGAGTGGGAAATGAAGCCTTTTTTGCGCTGGTGTTTCGTTGCGACAGCTTTAACGCTGGCAGGATGCAGCAACTCTGCCTGGCGTAAGAGCGAAGTCCTCGCAGTGCCATTGCAACCGACTTTGCAGCAGGAAGTGATTCTGGCACGCATGGAACAAATACTTGCCAGTCGGGCTTTAACCGATGAAGAACGCGCACAGCTTTTATATGAGCGCGGAGTGTTGTATGATAGTCTCGGTCTGAGGGCATTGGCGCGAAATGATTTTTCACAAGCGCTGGCTATCCGACCTGATATGCCTGAAGTATTCAATTACTTAGGCATTTATTTAACGCAGGCAGGCAATTTTGATGCTGCCTATGAAGCGTTTGATTCTGTACTTGAGCTTGATCCAACTTACAACTACGCGCACTTGAATCGCGGTATCGCATTGTATTACGGCGGTCGTGATAAGTTAGCGCAAGATGATCTGCTGGCGTTTTATCAAGACGATCCTAATGATCCTTTCCGTAGCCTGTGGCTTTACATCGTTGAGCGGAAGCTCGATGAGAAGCAGGCAAAAGAGGCACTAAAACAGCGCTTCGATAAATCGGACAAGGAACAGTGGGGATGGAACATTGTCGAGTTCTACCTGGGCAACATTAGCGAAGCAACGCTGATGGAACGCCTCAAGGCGGACGCAACGGATAACACCTCGCTCGCTGAGCATCTCAGTGAAACCAACTTCTATTTAGGTAAGTACTACCTAAGTCTGGGGGATATGGACAGCGCTACGGCACTGTTCAAATTAGCGGTTGCTAACAACGTACACAACTTCGTTGAGCACCGTTATGCATTGTTGGAATTATCGCTCTTGGGCCAGGAGCATGACGACCTGGCAGAATCGGACCAGCAATAGCTGACGACATAAACATCAGCCCGTAATCTTTTGATTGCCATCACCTTAACTGGTGAGGGCGTTGTTGTTCGTCAATACACCTACTTTGAGCCGGTTCACACTTTTCAATGAAAATTGCTAATCATTTTCACGATGAGCTAAGTAGACTGGCCGCCATTAATATCGAGGCACTTGTACTACATGGCTGAATTCGAAACCACTTTTGCAGATCTGGGCCTGAAGGCTCCTATCCTTGAAGCCCTTAACGATCTGGGTTACGAAAAACCATCTCCGATCCAGGCTGAGTGTATCCCACACCTGCTTTCTGGTCGTGACGTGCTGGGCATGGCCCAGACTGGTAGCGGTAAAACTGCAGCATTCTCGCTGCCGCTGCTGAACAACATTGATCCGGACCTGCGTGCACCGCAGATCCTCGTCCTGGCTCCAACCCGTGAACTGGCTGTTCAGGTTGCAGAAGCCATGACGGAATTCTCTAAACATATGCGCGGCGTAAACGTGGTAGCCCTGTACGGCGGCCAGCGTTATGACGTGCAGTTACGCGCCCTGCGCCAGGGGCCACAGATTGTTGTCGGTACGCCGGGCCGTCTGCTGGATCACCTGAAGCGCGGTACTCTGGACCTCTCTAAACTGAGCGGCCTGGTACTGGATGAAGCAGATGAAATGCTGCGTATGGGCTTCATCGAAGACGTCGAAACCATCATGGCGCAGATCCCGGACGGTCATCAGACCGCGCTGTTCTCTGCCACCATGCCAGAAGCGATTCGTCGTATCACTAAGCGCTTCATGAAAGATCCTCAGGAAGTGCGTATTCAGTCCAGCGTAACCACTCGCCCGGACATCAGCCAGAGCTACTGGTCTGTGTACGGCATGCGCAAAAACGAAGCGCTGGTACGTTTCCTGGAAGCGGAAGATTTTGATGCGGCGATTATCTTCGTGCGTACCAAAAACGCGACCCTGGAAGTGGCTGAAGCCCTGGAGCATAGCGGCTATAACAGCGCAGCGCTGAACGGCGACATGAACCAGGCCCTGCGTGAGCAGACTCTGGAGCGTCTGAAAGACGGTCGTCTGGATATCCTGATTGCAACCGACGTGGCAGCACGTGGTCTGGACGTTGAGCGTATCAGCCTGGTTGTTAACTACGACATCCCGATGGATTCCGAGTCTTACGTTCACCGTATCGGCCGTACCGGTCGTGCGGGTCGTGCGGGTCGTGCGCTGCTGTTCGTTGAGAACCGCGAGCGTCGTCTGCTGCGTAACATTGAACGCACCATGAAGCTGACCATTCCAGAAGCTGACCTGCCAAACGCAGATCTGCTGGGCAAACGCCGCCTGGAAAAATTCGCCGCGAAAGTACAGCAGCAGCTGGAAAGCAGCGATCTGGACCAGTACCGTGCGCTGCTGTCGCAGATTCAGCCTACCGCTGAAGGCGAAGAGCTGGACATGGAAACCCTGGCTGCAGCACTGCTGAAAATGGCTCAGGGCGAACGTAGCCTGATCGTGCCACCAGATGCGCCGATGCGTCCTAAGCGTGAATTCCGTGACCGTGACGATCGCTTCGAACGTCGTGGCGACCGTAATGACCGTGGCCCACGTGGTGACCGTCCAGAGCGTGGTGGTGAAGATCGTCCACGTCGTGAACGTCGTGACGCGGGTGATATGGAACTGTACCGCATTGAAGTGGGCCGTGATGATGGCGTTGAAGTTCGTCACATCGTTGGCGCGATCGCTAACGAAGGTGACATCAGCAGCCGTTACATCGGTAACATCAAGCTGTTCGCATCCCACTCTACCATCGAGCTGCCAAAAGGCATGCCGGGCGAAGTGCTGCAGCACTTTACGCGTACCCGCATCCTGAATAAGCCGATGAACATGCAGCTGATGGGCGATGCACAGCCACGTCCTGACCGCGGTGGTGAACGTCGTGGCGGTGGTCGCAGCTTCGGTGGCGAACGTCGTGAAGGCGGCCGCAGCGAAGGTCGCGGTGAACCACGTCGTTTCTCCGGCGAGCGTCGCGAAAACCGCGGCCCACGTCGTGACGAAGGCACCAGCCGTCGCCGTGACGCGTAAGCCTTACGCAACTGACGTAAAGTAAAATATACAGCCCCGATACACGCTATCGGGGCTTTTTTTATTCCTTTTGTACTCTTGTACTGGTACAGTGCGTCACATTAAAATGCAGAACCGCATGATTGACTGGAGAAAAGGCTGTATGGCGACACTAACCACCACCCAAACGTCACCTTCGCTGCTTGGCGGCGTGGTGATCATCGGCGGAACCATCATTGGTGCCGGGATGTTTTCCCTGCCAGTGGTCATGTCCGGTGCGTGGTTCTTCTGGTCGCTGGCGGCGCTGGTCTTTACCTGGTTCTGCATGCTCCATTCCGGGCTGATGATCCTTGAAGCAAACCTGAACTACCGCATTGGCTCCAGCTTCGACACCATCACCAAAGATCTGCTGGGCAAAGGCTGGAACCTGGTGAACGGCCTGTCCATCGCGTTTGTGCTCTATATCCTGACCTACGCGTATATTTCGGCGAGCGGCTCGATTCTGCATCACACCTTCTCGGAGATGTCGCTGAACGTTCCGGCGCGTCTGGCAGGGTTATGTTTTGCGCTGGCTGTGGCGTTTATCGTCTGGATGAGTACCAAAGCGGTGAGCCGCATGACGGCGATCGTATTAGGCGCGAAGGTCATCACTTTCTTCCTGACCTTCGGCAGCCTGCTGGGGCACGTGACGCCCGCCACGCTGTTTAACGTCGCCGAAGTGAACACCTCCTACACGCCGTACCTGCTGATGACGCTGCCGTTCTGTCTGGCGTCGTTTGGCTACCACGGTAACGTGCCGAGCCTGATGAAGTACTACGGCAAAGATCCCCGCACCATTGTGAAGTGTCTGGTCTACGGCACGCTGCTGGCGCTGGGTCTGTATGTGATTTGGCTGCTGGGGACGATGGGCAACATCCCGCGTCCGGAATTTATCGGCATTGCCCAGAAGGGCGGTAACATCGACGTGCTGGTGCAGGCGCTGAGCGGCGTGCTGAACAGCCGCAGCCTGGATCTACTGCTGGTTATCTTCTCTAACTTTGCGGTGGCGAGCTCTTTCCTGGGCGTGACGCTGGGCCTGTTTGACTATCTGGCGGATCTGTTCGGCTTTGATGATTCTGCGATGGGGCGTTTAAAAACCGCGCTGCTGACCTTCCTGCCGCCGATTGTGGGCGGTCTGCTGTGGCCGAACGGCTTCCTGTACGCCATCGGCTATGCAGGGCTGGCGGCAACTATCTGGGCGGCAATTGTGCCGGCGCTGCTGGCGCGCAAATCACGTAAACGCTTCGGTAGCCCGAAATTCCGCGTCTGGGGCGGCAAGCCGATGATTGCGCTGATTCTGGTATTCGGCGTTGGTAACGCACTGGTACACGTGCTGTCGAGTTTTAATCTGTTGCCCGTTTACCAGTAAAACGTGCGGTTTGAACCCCTCACGCCGGCCCTCTCCCATAGGGAGAGGGAGAAATGCAAAAAACTACCCCACCAGTTCCTCTTTCACTTGCATCGCCAGTTCAAACGAATGCAAACGCGCCTGGTGATCGAAAATCTGGCCGTTAACCATAATCTCATCCGCCTGCGTTTCGCGCAGCACCGCGTCCAGCCCGTGGCGCACTTTCGATTTATCGCCTACCAGCGACATGCTCAGCGCCTGCTGCACGCCATACTGCTCGGAGGCGGACCACAGCTGATGCATATTCTCCACCGGCGGTGGAAGCTGGCCCGTCTCACCGCGGCGCAGCTTCACAAACGCCTGCTGCATGGAGGTAAACAGGAATTCCGCGTCGCGATTGCTGTCGGCGGCAATGATGTTGATACACACCATCGCGTACGGCTTCTCAAGACGCTCGGACGGTTTGAAGTTCGTGCGGTAGAGATGCAGCGCCTGATGCAGCATATCCGGTGCAAAGTGGGAGGCAAACGCAAACGGCAGCCCCAGCTGTGCGGCGAGCTGTGCGCTGTAGAGGCTTGAGCCTAACAGCCACACCGGGATCTTCTCACCGTAGCCCGGTACCGGGCGTACGTGCGGGTTCGGATCGCGCGCGTCGAACCAGTCCACCAGCTCGGCCACGTCGCGCGGGAAGTTGTCGATATCGCCGCTCATATGGCGGCGCAGGGCGCGCATGGTCGGCTGGTCGCTGCCGGGCGCACGACCAAGACCCAAATCAATACGCCCAGGATAGAGGGTATTCAGGGTGCCAAACTGCTCGGCAATCACCAGCGGGGCGTGGTTCGGCAGCATTACGCCGCCGGAGCCCAGGTGCAGGGTGGTGGTATTTGCAGCCAGATAGCCAATCAGTACCGATGTCGCGGCGCTGGCGATGCCCACCATGTTGTGGTGTTCGGCCAGCCAGTAGCGGTGATAGCCACGCTTTTCGGCCAGCTGAGCCAGATCCAGAGAGTGCGAAAAGGCTTCTCTTGCCGAGGAGCCCTGAGGGATCGGCGCCAGGTCCAGCACCGAAAACGGAATGGTTTTGTCAGTCATAACAGCTCACTTTGTCGACGGTCAATCTTTAATACTGCATTAAATAATGATAACCGTTGTTAACAAAGTGAGCCTTTTTTACGCCTGCAGCTCCAGCCCGGCGAGCCGTCTCCAGTAGCCGTTGCAGTCGCTGTTTGCCGTCAGCGGCAGCGGTGCGGCGCCGTCTTCATTGGCGCGGAAGGCGTCCAGCATCGCGAACACGCCGGTATCCAGCGGCGACAGCCGAACCATATCCACCAGCCCGTCCATCGACGCCAGCTCGTTGCCGAGGTTATAGACATAGCCGCTCATGGTCTGAATACCGTTGAGGACAAACACCTGCTGACTCTCCTGCGACAGCATGCTGCGTCCGTTCGGGTACTTGATGCAGCAGGTTTCGCATTCGTCTTTCGGGCGGTCTTCCGAGCGCGCGGTGAAGCAGCGGGCGGAGTAGGCCAGCGGCAGATGGCCGTAGCTCAGCACTTCCACTTCAAACTGATTGCGAATGCCCAGCTCGTCGCACTGGTTAAGCAGGTTTGCCAGCCAGTCGCGCGAGAGTTCCACCGGCATGCACCAGCGCGTCATCCCCTGTTTGAGCAGCAGGCGCAGGGTGACGGCGTTGTAGCAGTTCAGGGCATGACCCGCGACGAACGGCAGCCTGCGTTCAGCGCACATGTTCACTACGCCCAGATCGCTCGCTTCCAGCAGGAACTCGCCGTTTTCGACGTAGCGCTTCAGCTCGCCCAGTTCGGACGACGCCTGCACCAGCGCGAGCGTGGAGAGCACCACCTGCTTGCCGCTGCCGGCCAGACCTTTCGCCATATCCAGCCAGTCGCCCACTTTTGTGGCGCGGCGCTTGCTGCACACCGCTTCGCCGAGGTAAATCACGTCGGCGCTGCTGGTGGCGGCCTGTTGGTAAAAATCTTCCAGCGTCTCTTTTGGCCAGTAGTAGAGCACCGGTCCTAATGAATATTTCATGATTTTCTCACTGCCATTTACGGTGATACGCGCCAAGCGTGGTTTGCGTGCCTTCGGACATCGAACCAAGCGTTTCCATCCAGGCCTGCTGTGGAGCGTAGTTCTGCGGGTCCGCCATGCAGCGGTCGATGGCCTGACGCCACACTTTCGCCACCTGGCTCACGTAGGCCGGGCTGCGCTGACGACCTTCGATTTTCACCGAGGCAATATTGGCCGCCAGCAGTTCCGGCAGTAGCTCCAGCGTGTTGAGGCTGGTCGGCTCCTCCAGCGCGTGATAGCGCTCGCCGTCGACCAGATAGCGGCCTTTACACAGGGTTGGATAACCGGCGTTTTCACCGTCCTGGTAGCGGTCAATCAGCACCTCATTCAGGCGAGATTCCAGGCCCTGAGGGGTCTGCTGCCAGCGAACAAAGCGGGCAGGAGAGCAGGCCCCGACGGTATTCGGCGATTCACCGGTTAAATAAGAGGAAAGATAGCAACGGCCTTCGGCCATGATGCACAGGCTGCCAAAGGCAAAAACTTCCAGCGGCACTGGCGTGACGCGTGCGAGTTGCTTAACCTGATGAATAGAGAGCACGCGCGGCAGCACCACGCGGGCCACGTCAAAGTGTTGATGGTAAAAACGCACCGCCTCTTCGTTGGTGGCAGATGCCTGAACAGAGACGTGGCGCTCAATATGGGGATAGCGTTCTGCCGCATACTCAAGCATGGCGAGGTCGGCCAGGATCAGCGCATCGGCACCCAGCTGTGCTGCCATATCCACCGCGCGCTGCCAGCGGGCGTAGCCGTCAGGATGAGCAAAGGTATTGATGGCAATATGCAGCTTGCGGCGGTGCTGGTGAACGAAGTTAACGGCTTCCTGAAGCTTTTTCTCCGTAAAGTTGAGGCCAGCAAAATGGCGGGCGTTGGTGTCATCTTTCAGCCCGATATAGACCGCATCGGCCCCATTTTCGATGGCCGCCTTAAGCGCCGGAAGATTTCCGGCAGGGCAGAGCAGCTCCATAATTTATCCTGATGTAGTCGATCGCAAAATTGTTAACGAGCTGGGATTTTAATTAACCCATACGCGACAATTTTTGATTTAAGGCAGCTAATGGCGTATTGATGACACCAATAATGAGGTACGGCTGACGACGGTTTGTTGATTTACGCCGCTATGTTGCGCTTCGGATATGGCAAAATAGCAGGACTATAGATATCAGGGAGTAAAGCTCGTGCTGGATAAACTGCGTTCACGTCTCGTACAATTTGGTCCATCAATGCTGAGCGTGCCGGTCAAGCTGGCGCCGTTCGCGCTTAAACGCCAGGTGCTGGAGCAGGTCCTGAGCTGGCAGTTCCGCCAGGCGCTGCAGGACGGCGAGCTGGAGTTCCTGGAAGGCCGCTGGTTAAGCATTGAGGTGCGTGACATCGGGCTGCGCTGGTTTACCTCCGTTGAGAATGACCAGCTGATCGTACGCGAATCCGCCGACGCGGATGTGAGCTTTAGCGCCAACGCCAGCGATCTGCTGATGATCGCCGCGCGCAAGCAGGATCCGGATACGCTCTTCTTCCAGCGCCGTCTGGTAATTGAAGGCGACACGGAGCTGGGCCTGTACGTGAAGAATTTAATGGATGCCATTGAGCTGGAGCAGATGCCAAAAGCGCTGCGCGTGATGTTAATGCAAATGGCAGATTTCGTTGAGGCAGGGCTGAAAACCCCGCCGGACGGTAAACACACTTCAGTAGGTGAGCCATGCTGATTCGAGTCGAAATTGGGATTGATGCGCCGGGGATCGATGCGTTGTTACGCCGCGCCTTTGCGAGCGATGCCGAAGCCCAACTGGTCCATGACCTTCGCGAAGACGGCCTGATTACGCTGGGGCTGGTTGCCACCGATGACGAAGGTCAGGTGGTGGGTTATGTTGCCTTCAGTCCGGTCATCGTTCAGGGCGAAGAGCTGCAGTGGGTAGGCATGGCGCCGCTGGCGGTAGATGAAAGCTATCGCGGGCAGGGGCTGGCACGCCAGCTGGTCTATGAAGGGCTGGATTCGCTCAATGAGTTCGGTTACGCGGCCGTTGTCACGCTGGGCGATCCGGCGTTCTATGGCCGTTTAGGCTTTGAGCAGGCCGCGCATTACGATCTGCGCTGTCGCTGGCCGGGTACGGAATCTGCTTTCCAGGTCCATCGACTGGCGGACGACGCGCTCAACGGCGTCAATGGCCTGGTCGAGTATCACGACCATTTCAATCGCTTTTAATCAGGCTCTCGCGCAGCGCCTCAAAGGAGCCGTCTCCGGTCACGAGGCGCTCTTTCTGGCGCTTCGTCAGCTGCTTGATGCGGTATTCCAGCCTGAGCGCCAGCGATCGGTCGCCGACGGCCGCTGAGAAGGCGAGCTGTAATTCCCCTTTCCCCCGTAGCGCTTTTGCCCCTTTCCCCGTTTGATGCTGTAAAAAACGCCGCGCCACATCGGTGGTGATCCCGGTGTAGAGGGCGTTATCAGCGGTTCGGACAAGATAGAGAAACCAGCACACGGTAAACGGATTCAGTATGTTAAGGTGAACGCACCATAGCATGAGAGAGAACGAAAATGGAAACACTGGCCGCCATTAACCGCTGGCTGGCGAAGCAGCATGTTGTCACCTGGTGCGTCTGTGACGAGGGTGAAATGTGGTGCGCAAATGCGTTTTACTACTATGACCCTGAGCGCGTGGCTTTTTATGTCATGAGTGAAGACAAAACGCGTCATGCGCAGATGAGCGGCCAGCAGGCAAAGGTGGCAGGCACGGTAAACGGCCAGCCGAAAACGGTCGCGCTGATCCGCGGCGTGCAGTTTAAAGGGGAGATCCGTCGTCTGGATGGTGAAGAGAGCGACGCGCGCCGTAAGCTCTACACGCGCCGCTTTCCCGTTGCCGCTGCGCTAAAAGCCCCGGTGTGGGAAATCCGCCTCGATGAGCTGAAATTTACCGACAACACCCTGGGCTTTGGCAAGAAGCTGCACTGGTTACGCGCCGAGCAGGCGTAGCGCTTCGCGGTTAAACGCCGGGAGATCGTCCGGGGTTCGGCTGGTGATCAGCTGGTCTTTGTCGTTGACCACCTCCTGATCGTAAAACTCGGCCCCCGCGTTTTTCAGATCGATAACGATCGGTTTCACGGCGGTAAGCTTTCGCCCGCGGACCACTTCTGCGCTGATGAGCAGCTGCGGGCCGTGGCAAATGGCAAAGACCGGTTTGCCGGTCGAGACAAAGTCCCGGGTGAAGGTCACGAAGCGCTCGTCCCCGCGCAGGGAATCCGGGGAATGGCCGCCGGGTAACAGCAGAGCGTCGAAATCTGAGGGGCTAACGTTATCGATGGTTTCATCGATGGTCACGGTCGCTTCGCCCTTATGGCCTGTCACCGTTTTGCCTGCCTCTTTCTCAATGGTGATGACCTCATGTCCCGCCTTGCGGAACGCCTCTGCTGGAGAGGTGAATTCTGAATCTTCAAACTCGTCGGTAATCAAGACTGCGATTTTCTTGCCCATGCTTCCTCCGTTGTTTTGGCTTCAGACTGATTTTTCTCCGCTTGTGGTAAATACTTACCTGTAACAGACTTCTAAGTGTGGTCGACGACGCTGAGTTCGCAAACGGACAATTCTGTAAAGGGGAAAAGATGAGTCAGGTATTGATTACGGGTGCTACCGGGTTAGTGGGCGATCATCTGCTGCGGCTGCTGATTCAGGATCGCCGCGTGAATTATATCGCCGCCCCGACGCGTCGACCGCTGGCGGACTTATCCGGCGCCTTTAATCCGCACGATCCTCAGCTGACCGACGCGCTGGCGCAGGTGCAGGATCCCATTGATATCGCCTTTTGCTGTCTGGGCACCACGCGGCGGGAGGCGGGCAGCAAAGAGGCCTTTATCCACGCCGACTATACGCTGGTGGTGGATACCGCGCTCACGGCGAAAAAGCTGGGGGCCAAACATTTTCTGGTGGTCAGCGCGCTGGGCGCCAGTGCCGGGTCGCCTTTCTTCTACAACAAGGTGAAGGGCAAGATGGAGGATGCGCTGATTGCGCAGAAATGGGAGCAGCTGACGATTGTGCGCCCTTCGATGCTGATCGGCCACCGGGACGAACGCCGGTTTAACGAGTCGATATTTGCCCCGCTGTTTCGCATTCTTCCCGGCAACTGGAAATCCATCGAGGCGCGGGACGTCGCGCGCGCGATGCTAAAAGAGGGGCTGGCCCCGTCGAAAGCGGGTGTTAACATTATCCCTTCGGCAAAACTGCGTGAAATCGCGCAGGGCGAGGCGTAAACTCCCCCGGCTAATAACCTAATACTCTCCGGGGAATGCTATGACTGGTCAGTCTTCATCTCAGGCGGCAACACCTGTTCAGTGGTGGAAGCCCGCACTCTTCTTTCTCGTGGTCATTGTTGGCCTCTGGTACGTGAAATGGCAGCCGTACTACGGCAAAGCCTTCACCGCCGCCGAAACGCACAGCATCGGTAAATCTATTCTCGCTCAGGCTGATTCCAGCCCGCTTCAGGCGGCGTGGGACTACGCCATGGTCTACTTCCTTGCCGTCTGGAAGGCCGCCGTTTTAGGCGTCATTCTGGGCTCGCTGATTCAGGTGCTTATCCCCCGCAACTGGCTGGTGAAAACCCTTGGGCAGCCGCGCTTTCAGGGCACGCTGCTGGGGACGATTTTCTCCCTGCCGGGCATGATGTGTTCCTGCTGCGCCGCGCCCGTGGCCGCAGGGATGCGCCGTCAGCGCGTATCGATGGGCGGCGCGCTGGCGTTCTGGATGGGGAACCCGCTGCTCAACCCGGCGACGCTGGTGTTTATGGGCTTTGTGCTGGGCTGGCATTTCGCGTTCATCCGCCTGGTCGCCGGGCTGCTGACCGTGCTGGTGGTGGCGACGCTGGTGCAAAAACTGGTGAAGGATACTGCCGCAGAACCTTCAGCCGTCGAACTGGACGTCAGCGAGCCGCAGGGTGGCTTCTTTGCGCGCTGGGGCAGGGCGCTCTGGCAGCTTTTCTGGAGCACCATCCCGGTCTATATCCTGGCGGTACTGGTTCTGGGGGCGGCGCGCGTCTGGCTCTTTCCGCATGCGGATGGCGCTATCGACAACACGCTGATGTGGGTCATTGCGATGGCCGTTGCAGGCTGCCTGTTTGTGATCCCAACGGCGGCGGAAATCCCGATTGTTCAGACCATGATGCTGGCCGGTATGGGCACCGCGCCGGCGCTGGCGCTGCTGATTACGCTGCCGGCGATCAGCCTGCCGTCGCTTATCATGCTGTGTAAGTCGTTCCCGGCGAAAGCGCTGTGGCTGACCGCAGGACTGGTGGCGTTGAGCGGGGTGATTGTGGGCAGTATTGCGTTGATGTAAAAAAAGCCCGGTGGTGCTGGCGCTTACCGGGCCTACAAAAAAATCCCCTCAAGCGAGGGGATTTTTTTTATTTGATGTAAGTAAACGCGGTGGTGACGTGCTTCACGCCGCTCACACGGCTGGCGATATCCGCCGCCGCTTTCCCTTCACGGTCGGTCACCAGACCCAGCAGGAACACTTCGCCGTTTTCAGTCGTCACTTTCACGTTGGAGGATTTCACCTGGTCCGAGCCCAGCAGCTGGGAACGCACTTTGGTGGTGATCCAGGTATCGGAAGAGGCGTCACCCAGGCCAATTGGCTTGCCCTGGCGCACTTCGTTAAACACCTCTGTGGTCCCTTCGACGCCCATCGCAATCTGTTTCGCGCGAGAGGCGAGCTCCAGATTCGGCGCCTGGCCTGCCAGCAGCACTTTGCCCTGATAAGCCGTCACGTTGATACGCGCTTCTTTCTTGATTTGTTCGTCTTTCGACAGCGCACTGTTGACGCGCAGCTCCAGCGTACCGTCATCCACCTGTGTCCCCACGGTGCGTGGATCGGTTGCCGCTTTGGTGCCTACCGCGGCGGTACCCACAACGGCCGCAGCGATACATCCCTGAAGCAGTAATGCAGACATAAGGACTGCGAGGGTCGATAAAGCCTTCATAAGAACTCCTTAATCATCCTGGTGAGGGAAAAGCGTGTTATCGATCAAATCACATAAGCAGTTCACCGTGAGCATATGCATCTCCTGAATACGCGCGCTTCGGTGAGAAGGAATGCGGATTTCCACATCCTGCGGCCCAAGCAGACCCGCCAGCTCACCCCCGTCATAGCCGGTAAGGGCCACGATGGTCATGTCGCGGGTGACGGCGGCTTCAACGGCTTTGACAATGTCCCGGCTATTGCCGCGCGTGGAGATGGCCAGCAGCACATCTCCCGCATGACCCAGGGCTCGCACCTGCTTTGCGTAAATTTCGTCATGCAGACGATCGTTAGCAATCGCCGTTAAGACCACATTATCGGTATTAAGTGCAATGGCGGGTAAACTCGGGCGTTCTGTTTCAAAGCGATTGATCATGCTGGCAGCAAAATGCTGTGCGTTGGCGGCTGACGTGCCGTTGCCACAACAGAGGATTTTGTTGCCATTAAGCAGGGATTGCACCAGCGTCATTGCGGCACGCGAGATAGCATCCGGAAGGGCTTCCGCCGCGGCAATCTGAGTCTGGATGCTTTCTGTGAAGCACACTTTAATTCTTTCGAGCACGTTATCCCTTTTAAATCTTAATTATGCGTCTTCGCCAAAAGCGTTTTTAAGCCATTCGATCTCATTTCCGGTGAAGGCTATCACATCGAACCGGCAATCCACAGTATCAAAGCTCCCATTATGGCGGGCAAGCCACAAGTGGGCAGTCTGTAATAATTTATGTTGTTTGGCGAGCGTCACGCTGGCGGCAGCACCGCCAAAACGGGAGGACTGTCGAAAGCGGACTTCTACAAACACGATAACCTGACCGTCTTTCATGATCAGGTCGATTTCGCCGCCGCGCCCGCGGACGTTAGCGGCGATAAAGCGCAGTCCTTTGCCTTCAAGCCAGCGACGCGCCTTTAACTCCCACGCATCGCCGGTCTCTTTACGGCTTAACTGGCCGGGACGATTTGCCCCTGCTGGTATTTGAGCCATGATAACTTCCTGTTGATCACGCAGTCCTGAGTCGCGGTCAGATCGCCGGTGTTGCCGTTAAGCTCAAAGCCCGGCACCTGACGCATCTGGGTAAAGTGGTTCGCCAGCGCCCATGCATCGACACCCATCGCATACAGACGCGCCAGCGAATAATCGTTACGTACGGTACTCAGCGCCTGCTGCATCAGCGCCGGGTTGCTGCCTGCCAGCATCGGAATTTCGCTGTACTGCAGACCGTCCATTTCCAGACGGAAATCCGGGCCTGCGGTGCCCTGCGCGCTGCGTGAGCTGGCGTAAAGCGTTGCGCCGCTCTGGCTGCCGTTACGCATCGCGATCATCGGTTTGATAAAGGCGATCTCCTGCGGCGTGGCAACGATATAGGCCGCATCCACTTTGCCGCCACCGCTAATCTGCGCGTCGGTAGGCGGGGCAGGGATCGTCAGGCCGCCAATCGTCACGCCCTGCTGCGGCGGCAGGCTCGCGGTGACAGGGCTGCCGTTGAGCGCGATACCCGCTCCACCGTTTACGCCCGCGCGCAGTTCAGAGGCGGAACCAAATTTCTGCTGCAACACCACGCCGCCGCCCAGCTTCTGCCACTCATCGGCAAAGGCATTGGCCACGCGATCGCCCAGCGCGCTGCGTGGGATGAGCAGCAGCGGAGCCTGCTTACCCTGCTCGTGAATATGGCGCGCCGCATCGCGGGCTTCATCTTCAGGGGAAAGCGCGAAGTAGCAAATATTGGCCCGGTTCTGAACCTGCTCAGGTTGGTTGAGCGCCAGCACGTTCAGCGTGGTATTGCTCTTCATCAGCTCTTCCACGTTGTTTTTCAGCAGCGGACCGACAACGATGCTCGCCCCGTCCTGCTGAACCTGCGCCAGAACCTGGTCAAGCGGCTGCGAGCTGGTGTCGTAAATTTTCACCTCAGCGCCCGGGTTGGCGCTGGTGGTTGCCACGGTCTGCGGCTGCGCAGCAGGCTGGGCCGCGGGTTGTGCAGGCTGCGGTTGAGGCTGTTCTGCTGTCGCTTCAGGTGCTGGTGCCGCTTGCGTCTCGGCCGGAGCCTGAGTAGCAGGTGCTGTAGTAGCCGGGGCTGCCGCAGCAGGTGCTGCTGTAGCCGGAGGCGTCGTCGGGGCCGTCACCGGGTTTTGCATCGTACCCTGCGCCGGCGCTTGCGCCGTGGTCAGATCGCTGGTCTCCGCTGCGGACGGGCTGACCACATCATTCACGTTAGCCGACTGGGCCGCCTGCGCGGGAACCGCGCTGCCGGTTACCGAAGTGGTACCGTTTTTCGCGGCTTCAAAGCCCTGCTGAATGGTACGGCCAAACACCGCCGCCTGGCCGTTGAGCGGCAGAAGCAGGGCGATTTTGCTGGTGGACGCTGGCTTAAAGTTCTGCACGTTTACCAGCTGGGTTGGCAGCATTTTCGCCCCCGGGTTTTGCGGGTAGCGCGTCTGCCAGTCCGTAATACCGGCCTTCAGCATCTTTGGATCGCTGCGGTTGTTAAACCACATCTGCTGCAGATCCAGCCAGCCCTGAAGGACGTTTTCATCGGCGTTGATGACCAGAGCCTGCGCCTGTTCCTGAGTCATCGAGGCAAGCGCTTGCCAGGTGGCATCAATAT
Organism: Enterobacter sp. R-1.6.2; assembly: GCF_035064085.1. NCBI lineage: Bacteria > Pseudomonadati > Pseudomonadota > Gammaproteobacteria > Enterobacterales > Enterobacteriaceae > Enterobacter > Enterobacter sp. R-1.6.2. Next base: position 62,445 of record NZ_JASEYI010000010.1, on the reverse strand, counting down.
TTTTTTGCTTATCGGCACCGCCGAGCAGCGGCTCTTGCGCGACGAGGGCGCGGAGCAGCGTGAGAGAAGGGCGCCCCTGCTCAGCGGTAATGCCCGCCTGCCAGAAGCGAGCCTGCTGATTTTTATCCAGCGCGCTCACGTCAATGTCACCGAGGATCTTCTTCGCGGCGGCGTAATCTTTCAGCGCGACCTTCAGCTCGGCAGAGAGCAGGCTCTGCTCACGACGCTGGGCGTCGTTAAGATCTTTCGGCAACTGATTAAACAGTTCGGCTGCCTGCTGGGTTTTACCCTCTTTCAGCAGTGCACGAATGGCGAGTAATTGCCAGTTGGTCTTGGTATCATTTGAACTCTGCGACATTTGTTGCAGATAAAAGCCAGAATCAGCCTGAGCAGACCCCTGAAGATGGGCGGTGCTCTGGTCAGGTGCCTGGGTGCCACAGCCTGCAAAGATCAGGGCTGCCAGCAGAAGCGGCACGCTGCGCGTGGCTTTTTTTCGAAGAAACGTTAACGGTACCATACTGTATCCAGTGATTTTTTTTACGCAATGCTCAATATTAAATCGGCAATACGGACGAAACAATGAAACAACACGAAACGGCAGATAATTCTCAAGGCCAGCTTTATATTGTACCTACTCCTATCGGGAATTTGTCTGATATTACCCAACGTGCGCTCACCGTACTGCAAGCTGTTGATTTAATTGCTGCTGAAGATACCCGCCACACCGGCCTGCTGCTGCAACATTTCGCGATTAACGCCCGTCTGTTTGCTCTGCACGATCACAATGAGCAACAAAAAGCCGAAACGCTGGTGGCGAAGCTGAAAGAGGGGCAGAACATTGCCCTGGTCTCCGACGCCGGTACGCCGCTGATCAACGATCCCGGCTATCACCTGGTGCGTACCTGTCGTGAAGCCGGTATTCGCGTTGTGCCGCTGCCGGGGCCGTGTGCCGCCATTGCTGCGCTGAGTGCCGCGGGTCTGCCGTCTGACCGTTTCTGCTATGAAGGCTTCCTGCCTGCCAAATCCAAAGGCCGTCGCGACGTTTTAAAAGATCTGGAAGCGGAACCGCGCACCCTGATTTTCTACGAATCCACGCACCGCCTGCTGGAGAGCCTGGAAGATATGGTGACCGTCTGGGGAGAAGCCCGCTACGTGGTGCTGGCGCGCGAGCTGACCAAAACCTGGGAAACCATTCACGGTGCCCCAGTGGGTGAACTGCTGGCGTGGGTGAAGGAAGACGAAAACCGCCGCAAGGGTGAAATGGTGCTGATCGTCGAAGGGCATAAGGCGCAGGAAGACGCGCTCCCTGCCGACGCGCTGCGCACGCTGGCATTGCTGCAAGCGGAACTGCCGCTGAAGAAGGCCGCTGCGCTGGCGGCGGAAATTCACGGCGTGAAGAAAAATGCGCTGTATAAGCATGCGCTGGAGCAGCAGGGGGAGTAAGCCCCTGCCGCCTGTTTTGCCGGGTGGCGGCTGAGCCTAACCCGGCCTGCAGATCGTTATGCGTCTTTCAGTTAACAGGTATCGCCTCAACCTGGAAGGTTTGCGGCGTGTCCGGCGGGTTACCTAAATGCGGGATAGATGTGGTGCGAAAAATCACGTCACCGGTGCCGGGTTAAACACCGCCAGCTGATTATGCAGCCCCCACTGGTCGGAGAAGGTTTTCTTCCGCCCGCTGGCGACATCCAGAATGAAGTGGAACAGTTTCCAGCCCACGTCCTCAATGCTCTCTTCTCCGGTGGCGATGGTGCCCGCGTTGATGTCCATTAAGTCATACCAGCGGTTTGCCAGCTCGGTACGGGTCGCCATCTTGATCACCGGCACCGCCATCAGGCCGTACGGCGTGCCGCGCCCGGTGGTAAAGACCTGTACCGTAATGCCGGACGCCACCTGCTGCGTGCCGCAGACGAAATCGCTGGCCGGCGTTGCCGCGTAAATCAGGCCGTGTTTCGTCGGGCGCTGGCCCGGAGAGAGCACTTCCACAATCGCGCTCTGGCCGGATTTGGCAATCGACCCGAGGGCTTTTTCCACTACGTTGGCCAGGCCGCCTTTTTTGTTCCCCGGAGACGGGTTGGCGCTGCGGTCGGTTTTGCCCATATCGAGATAGCTATCGTACCAGGCCATTTCCTCAAGCAGGCGCTTGCCGACCTCTTCATTAACGGCGCGCGGCGTAAGCAGATGGATGGCGTCACGCACTTCGGTTACCTCGGAGAACATGACCGTGGCGCCGCAGCGGACAAGCAGATCGGACGCATAGCCCACCGCCGGGTTGGCCGTCACGCCGGAGAAGGCATCGCTGCCGCCGCACTGTGTTCCCACTACCAAATCAGACGCTGGGCAGGTTTCGCGCTGGCGCTTGTTGAGCTTGTCCAGATGGCGTTCAGCCACCTGCAGGATATCGTCGACCATTGAGCGGAAACCCACGTGGCGTTCGTCCTGCAGGCGCACGATGCTGGCCTCGTCTGCCGGAATGGCTTTGACATCTTCGGTGCCCTGCAGCAGGCGCTCTGGCTGCAATTTTTCACACCCCAGACCAATTACCATCACCTCGCCGCCAAAGTTCGGGTTGAGGGCAATATTGTGAATGGTGCGGATCGGCACTACCGCAGCGGGTGCGTTAATCGCCACGCCGCAGCCGTAGAGGTGGTTCAGGCCCACCACGCCGTCGACGTTCGGGTATTTCGGCAGCAGATCGCGTTCGATGATTTTCACCACGTAATCCACTACGCCCGCCACGCAGTGCACGCTGGTGGTAATGCCGAGCAGATTCTTGGTGCCGACGCTGCCGTCCGCGTTGCGGTAGCCTTCGAAGGTATAGCCCTCCAGCGGAGGAAGCGGTTCCGGCACGCGGGTCGCCAGCGGAAGCGTGTTCAGCGGCGGCGCTTCCGGCAGCGCCACCAGCGACTCCTCAACCCAGCTGCCCTGCGGTATAGAGCGAACGGCATAGCCGATGACTTCACCGTAACGTACGATTTCGCTGTTAGCAGGGATATCCACCAGGGCGACTTTATGTCCCTGTGGAATATGCTCAATCAGTTCCAGCCCGTCCGGAAAGCGGGTGCCCGCTTTTAAGCCATTGTCGTTGACAATTATCGCCACATTATCGGTGTCGTGGACTTTTATATAAAACGCCGTCGGCGATGCCTGTCGAATTTCAATGTCGGCCATTGTTCAGTATTCTCCAGCAAAGTGTCTGATAATAAATTCAGCCAATTTTCAAAGGGCAGAAATAAATGCGCGGCTTTCAGAAATAAAGCATGTCAGCATAGGGGATATGAAAATGTGATCGCGATCGCTCCAGAACCGGTAATGCCTGATTCTGTGCATTAGCGCCCAGCGCATTGTGCATATGCAAAAAAATTTATCGAAGTGTAACGCAATACTTGAGCATTAAAACAATGTGCGGTCGTGGATTGCGTCTTATACTGAATGACGATTTTATAACGCCAAAATACGACGGAATAATAAATATAATGCTGGTGCGGTGTCTGGATAAATAAAATGATGCTGATATAGGCTGCGAATTAAAAAGGTAAATACGATGAGTAACGATATCTTCCCGAATAAATTTAAAGCGGCCCTCGCGGCACACCAGATTCAGATTGGCTGCTGGTCCGCGCTGGCAAACCCAATCAGCACCGAAGTGCTGGGCCTGGCAGGTTTTGACTGGCTGGTGCTGGACGGCGAACATGCGCCGAACGATATCAGCACCTTTATTCCGCAGCTGATGGCGCTGAAAGGCAGCCTCAGCGCCCCGGTGGTGCGCGTGCCAACTAACGAGCCGGTGATTATCAAGCGCCTGCTGGATATCGGTTTCTACAACTTCCTGATCCCGTTTGTGGAGACGGAAGAACAAGCGGCCCTGGCCGTAGCCTCAACGCGCTATCCGCCAGAAGGGATCCGCGGTGTTTCCGTTTCGCATCGCGCCAATATGTTTGGCACCGTGCCGGACTACTTCGCGCAGTCCAATAACAACATCACTATTCTGGTTCAGATCGAGAGCCAGCAGGGCGTTGATAACGTTGACGCGATTGCAGCCACAAACGGCGTGGACGGTATCTTCGTCGGCCCGAGCGATCTGGCGGCCGCCTTTGGCCATCTGGGTAATGCCAGCCACCCTGACGTGCAGCGCGCGATCCAGCACATTTTTGCCCGCGCTAAAGCTCACGGCAAACCGTGCGGCATTCTGGCGCCGGTTGAGGCTGACGCCCGTCGCTATCTGGAGTGGGGAGCCACGTTTGTTGCCGTCGGCAGCGACCTCGGGGTCTTCCGCTCGGCCACGCAGAAATTAGCCGACGCTTTTAAAAAATAACCATCATTGAGGAAACAGATTATGACGCTGAAAGTGGGTTTTATTGGCCTGGGGATCATGGGTAAACCAATGAGTAAGAACCTCATCAAAGCGGGTTACTCACTGGTGGTATCCGATCACAATCCGCAGGCCGTGGCAGAGGTGATAGCGGCGGGCGCTGAAACGGCCACCACCGCGAAGGCCATTGCCGAGCAGTGCGATGTCATCATCACCATGCTGCCCAACTCCCCGCATGTTAAAGAGGTTGCGCTGGGTGAGAACGGCATTATCGACGGTGCGAAGCCGGGCCTGGTGCTGATTGATATGAGTTCTATTGCGCCGCTTGCAAGCCGTGAAATCAGCGAGGCGTTAAAAGCGAAGGGCGTCGATATGCTGGATGCGCCGGTCAGCGGCGGTGAGCCGAAAGCGATCGACGGCACGCTGTCGGTGATGGTCGGCGGAGATAAAGCCGTTTTCGATAGATACTACGACCTGATGAAAGCCATGGCGGGCTCCGTGGTGCATACCGGAGACATCGGGGCGGGTAACGTGACCAAGCTGGCAAACCAGGTGATTGTGGCGCTGAACATTGCCGCCATGTCCGAAGCGCTGACGCTGGCAACCAAAGCGGGCGTCAACCCGGATCTGGTCTATCAGGCCATTCGCGGCGGTCTGGCGGGTAGTACCGTACTGGATGCCAAAGCGCCGATGGTGATGGATCGTAATTTCAAACCCGGTTTCCGCATCGACCTGCACATTAAAGATCTGGCGAACGCGCTGGATACGTCACACGGCGTAGGCGCACAGCTGCCGCTGACCGCGGCGGTCATGGAGATGATGCAGGCGCTGCGTGCGGATGGCCTGGGCACGGCCGATCACAGCGCGATTGCGTGCTACTACGAAAAACTGGCGAAGGTGGAAGTGGCGCGTTAATCACGCCTTGCCCACACCTGAGGGTGACAGCGGCGCGCAAACCCTCTATACTGCGCGCCGAAGCTGACCAGACAGTCGCCGCTTCGTCGTCGTCCCTTTCGGGGGAGACGGGCGGAGGGGAGGAAAGTCCGGGCTCCATAGGGCAGGGTGCCAGGTAACGCCTGGGGGGGAAACCCACGACCAGTGCAACAGAGAGCAAACCGCCGATGGCCCGCGCAAGCGGGATCAGGTAAGGGTGAAAGGGTGCGGTAAGAGCGCACCGCGCGGCTGGTAACAGTCCGTGGCACGGTAAACTCCACCCGGAGCAAGGCCAAATAGGGGTTCACATGGTACGGCCCGTACTGAACCCGGGTAGGCTGCTTGAGCCAGTGAGCGATTGCTGGCCTAGATGAATGACTGTCCACGACAGAACCCGGCTTATCGGTCAGCTTCAACTTCTTAAAAAAACCCGCCTCGGCGGGTTTTTTGCTTTCCGGGTGTTGCTGACCGGGTAAGCGCAGCGCCGGACAAACGACATCAATTCTCATATTTGCGACATTAAGCACATTTCACTGCTTTTATACCTTTCGTATCGTTCCTGTACCTGTAGACGATCGCCATCACAAAATTTCGCGCTAAAAAACACACGATTTTTAGTATTGATAATTTGTTATGTTTGTTACCTATATGATCGAGAATCTTTTCTCGTTTGATATGCATATATTGAAATCAAATACATTTCTCCCGTGAATATGTGACGCATTCCACTCTTTTCCGCAAACCTGAAAATTCGCATCGGAAAAATTTAATAAACTGAAAGAATGTTTCAAACAAATAGCGGTTATTTATTGGTCTTTAATTGCCTGAAAGATCGTCTTTATTGATTTTTTTAACGCAGGAAAATTTATCAAGGTTATCGCCATAAAATAAATTTATTACTACTGATTTTATTGATCGATATCAGCGTAATGGTGTGGCCTTACTTATTCATCTTATTGATAATAAATATGTTTTTTGGTTGTCATTGTTCCTGTAAAACGTGCGGAAAAGCAAATTGTGAGTGACAGCACATACCCCCTTAAACACTATTAGGTAGAATTCGCTCCGTCATAGGGAAATAAGCGCAGAATATTATGAACACTATTATTCTACCGAAAACACAGCACCTCGTGGTATTTCAGGAAGTCATTAAAAGTGGCTCCATAGGTTCTGCAGCAAGACAGCTTGGCCTGACGCAACCCGCCGTCAGCAAAATCATCAGCGATATTGAGTCCTACTTCGGCGTGGAAGTGATGGTGCGTAAAAACACCGGCGTAAAACTCACCGCCGCGGGTCAGGTTCTGCTCTCGTACTCTGAGTCGATCACCCGCGAAATGAAAAACATGGTGAGTGAGATTAACAGCCTGAGCTTCAGTACCGTCATGGACGTCTCCTTTGGCTACCCGTCGCTGATCGGCTTTACCTTCCTGTCCGAGATGATCAAAAAATTCAAGGAAGTGTTCCCGAAAGCACGCGTCTCGATGTATGAAGCCCAGCTCTCCTCTTTCCTTCCGGCTATTCGCGACGGTCGTCTGGATTTCGCTATCGGCACGCTGAGTGATGAAATGCTGCTGCAGGATCTGCACGTCGAACCGCTGTTTGAGTCCGAGTTTGTGCTGGTCGCCAGCAAAACGCGAACGTGCACCGGCCCGACGACACTGGCATCGCTCACGCACGAGCAGTGGGTGATGCCGCAAACCGATATGGGCTACTACAAAGAACTTCTGACCACCCTGCAAGACAACCACATCAGCATCGAAAACATCGTCCAGACCGATTCCGTCGTCACCATTTATAACCTTGTCCTGAATGCCGATTATCTGACGGTGATTCCCCGCGACATGATTGCACCGTTCGGTTCTGATCAGTTTATTGTGTTGCCCGTAGAAGATGAATTACCCGTGGCGCGTTATGCCGCCGTGTGGTCAAAAAATTACAGGATTAAAAAATCGGCGTCAGTATTAGTTGAGCTGGCAAAACAGTATTCGTCGATGAATATCGAAAGACGACGATGAATAATGAGTAATCAATTTAAAAACACCCAGAGCTTATCTCTGTAACGCTCTGATACCCTGACTTTGCCCGAAAAGAATGAATTATTATAACGAGGATATTATGCATATTACCTACGATCTCCCGGTAACGATTGAAGATATTCAGGACGCCAGAAAACGACTGGCAGGAAAAATATATAAAACAGGTATGCCGCGCTCGAATTATCTTAGCGAACGCTGCAAGGGCGAAATATTCCTGAAGTTTGAGAACATGCAGCGTACCGGCTCGTTTAAGATCCGCGGCGCGTTTAACAAATTAAGCTCGCTGACCGACGCTGAAAAACGCAAAGGCGTTGTCGCCTGCTCCGCGGGAAACCACGCGCAGGGTGTGTCCCTCTCCTGCGCGATGCTTGGCATCGACGGCAAAGTGGTGATGCCTATGGGCGCGCCGAAGTCTAAAGTGGCCGCGACGCGGGACTACTCGGCGGAAGTTGTGCTGCACGGCGAGAACTTCAACGACACCATCGCTAAAGTCAGCGAAATCGTCGAGATGGAAGGGCGTATTTTTATTCCGCCGTACGATGACGCCAAAGTGATTGCCGGGCAGGGCACCATCGGTCTGGAAATTCTCGAAGATTTATACGATGTGGATAACGTTATTGTGCCTATCGGCGGCGGCGGTTTAATTGCCGGGATTGCGACGGCAATTAAATCCATTAACCCCACCATTAATATCATCGGCGTGCAGTCAGAAAATGTTCACGGCATGGCGGCATCGTATCAGGCCGGGGAAATAATCAGCCATCGCGTTAGTGGCACGCTGGCCGACGGCTGTGACGTTTCTCGCCCCGGTAATTTACCGTTCGAAATTGTTCGCGAGCTGGTTGATGACATTGTGCTGGTCAGCGAAGACAACATTCGTGACAGCATGATCGCGCTTATTCAGCGAAATAAAGTGGTGACGGAAGGTGCCGGCGCGCTGGCCTGCGCCGCGTTATTAAGCGGCAAGCTTGACCACTATATTCAGGGTCGTAAAACCGTCTGCATTATTTCCGGCGGCAATATCGATCTCTCCCGTGTTTCCCAAATTACCGGCTTCGTTGACGCATAAAGGTGACCTATGAGCAACACAGAAAGCATTATCGTTGGCCAGACAAAAACGTCCTCCTGGCGTAAGTCTGATACCACATGGACGCTCGGCCTGTTTGGTACCGCCATTGGCGCAGGCGTGCTGTTCTTTCCCATTCGCGCAGGCTTTGGTGGATTGATCCCTATTCTGCTGATGCTGGTTCTCGCGTTCCCGATTGCGTTTTACTGCCACCGCGCGCTGGCGCGTTTGTGCCTCTCCGGCAGCAACGTCTCCGGCAACATCACCGAAACGGTGGAAGAGCACTTTGGTAAAACCGGTGGGGTGGTGATCACTTTCCTCTACTTCTTCGCCATTTGCCCGCTGCTGTGGATTTACGGCGTCACCATTACCAACACCTTTATGACCTTCTGGGAAAACCAGCTCCAGCTGCCTGCGCTGAACCGCGGCGTGGTGGCGCTGTTCCTGCTGCTGCTGATGGCCTTTGTTATCTGGTTCGGTAAAGACCTGATGGTGAAGGTCATGAGCTTCCTGGTGTTCCCGTTTATCGCCAGTCTGGTGCTGATTTCCCTGTCGCTGATCCCTTACTGGAACTCGGCGGTGATTGACCAGGTCAACCTGAGCGATATCGCCTTCACCGGTCATGACGGCATTCTGGTCACGGTGTGGCTGGGTATCTCCATCATGGTCTTCTCCTTCAACTTCTCGCCTATCGTCTCCTCGTTTGTGGTTTCCAAGCGCGAAGAGTACGAACCGGAGTTCGGCAAAGCGTTCACCGAGCAGAAATGTTCCAAAATCATCGGTCGCGCCAGCCTACTGATGGTGGCCGTGGTGATGTTCTTCGCCTTTAGCTGCCTGTTTACGCTCTCTCCGCAGAACATGGCGGACGCCAAGGCGCAGAACATTCCGGTGCTCTCTTACCTGGCGAACCACTTTGCGTCAATGTCCGGAACCAAGTCGACGTTCGCGACGGTACTGGAATACGGTGCCTCCATCATCGCGCTGGTGGCTATCTTCAAATCCTTCTTCGGTCACTACCTGGGCACGCTGGAAGGGCTGAACGGCCTGATCCTCAAGTTCGGCTACAAGGGCGATAAGAAGAAAGTCTCCGTTGGCAAGCTGAACACCATCAGCATGGTGTTCATCATGGGCTCCACCTGGGTTGTGGCCTACGCCAACCCGAACATTCTGGACCTTATTGAAGCCATGGGCGCACCAATCATCGCCTCTCTGCTGTGCCTGCTGCCGATGTATGCCATCCGCAAAGCACCGGCGCTGGCGAAATACAAAGGGCGTACCGAGAACATCTTCGTTACCGCGGTCGGCCTGCTGACCATTCTGAATATCGTTTACAAACTGTTCTAACCCATTGCTCAGGAAGAGCGGAGTCACATGATGATTGAGTTTCCGGTTGTACTGGTTATTAACTGCGGATCGTCCTCTGTTAAGTTTTCGGTGCTCGACGCCAGCAGCTGCGATGCCCTGATGACGGGCATTGCAGACGGGATCAACACCGAGAAGGCCTTTATTTCCGTGAACGGGGGTGAGCCAGCCAGACTGGCTCACCAGGACTACGAAGGGGCGCTGGCTGCCATCGCCCTGGAGCTGGAGAAGCGTAACCTGATGAGCAGCGTGGCCTTAATTGGCCACCGCATTGCGCATGGGGGAAATCTCTTCAGCGAGTCGACCCTGATCACGGAAGAGGCGATCGCGCAGATTCGCCAGGTCTCCCCGCTGGCGCCGCTGCATAACTACGCCAACCTGAGCGGCGTGGAAGCGGCAGAGCGCCTGTTCCCGGGCGTGCAGCAGGTCGCGGTATTTGATACCAGCTTCCACCAGACGCTGCCGCCGCAGGCGTATCTGTACGGATTGCCGTACCGCTATTTTGAAGAGCTGGGCGTGCGCCGCTACGGCTTCCACGGCACCTCTCACCGCTACGTGGCCGCGCAGGCGCATACGCTTCTCGGGCTGTCCCCCGACGACAGCGGCCTGGTGATTGCCCATCTCGGCAACGGGGCGTCCATCTGCGCGGTGCGCAACGGCGAAAGCGTTGATACCTCGATGGGGATGACGCCGCTGGAAGGGCTGGTGATGGGGACGCGCTGCGGCGATGTGGACTTCGGCGCGATGGCGTGGATTGCCCAGCAGACCGGCCAGTCGTTTGAGGATCTGGAGCGCGTGGTCAATAAAGAGTCCGGGCTGCTGGGGATCTCCGGTATCTCCTCCGATTTACGCGCGCTGGAGAAAGCCTGGCACGAAGGCAACGAGCGGGCGCAGCTGGCAATACACACCTTTGTTCACCGCATTGCGCGACATATTGCCGGCCACGCGGCGTCGCTGCACCGCCTGGATGGGGTGGTCTTTACCGGCGGCATTGGCGAAAACTCGAAGCTTGTCCGCACGCTGGTGGCGGAACATCTGAAAGTCTTCGGCATCATCCTCGACGACGCCAAAAATGCCCTGCCGGGGAGCGCGGGTGAGCGCGTGATCTCCACCGAATCGTCCCGCGTGGCCTGCGCGGTTATCCCTACCAACGAAGAAAAAATGATCGCGCTGGACGCCCTCCGTCTTGGAAAGGTTACCCCGGCCGCGGCTTACGCCTGATAAAGCGAGAATCACATGAAAGTAACAATCGATACGGGCGTCGCGCCCTACAGCGACGCATGGGCCGGGTTTCGCGGTGAAGAATGGAAAAACGCCGTCAACGTCCGCGATTTTATTCAGCATAACTACACCCCTTATGAAGGCGATGAAGCTTTCCTCGCGCAGGCGACGCCAGCAACGACGGCGCTGTGGCAGAAGGTAATGGTCGGCATTCGCCAGGAGAACGCCACCCACGCCCCGGTGGATTTTGATACCAACATCGCCACCACCATTACGGCCCACGGGCCGGGCTATATCGACCAGGATCTGGAGACGATCGTCGGCCTGCAAACCGATAAACCGCTCAAGCGCGCGCTGCATCCTTATGGCGGGATCAACATGATCCGCAGCTCGTTCGAAGCCTATGGCCGGGAGATGGATCCGCAGTTCGAATACCTGTTTACCGACCTGCGCAAAACCCACAACCAGGGCGTGTTTGACGTCTATTCGCCGGAGATGATGCGCTGCCGTAAATCCGGCGTGCTGACCGGCTTGCCGGACGGCTACGGGCGCGGACGCATTATCGGCGACTATCGCCGCGTGGCGCTGTACGGGATCGCTTATCTGGTGCGCGAGCGCGAACTACAGTTTGCCGATCTGCAGGGCAGGCTGGAACGCGGTGAAGATCTGGAGGCGACGATCCGCCTGCGTGAAGAGCTGGCGGAGCACAGGCGCGCGCTGCTGCAGATCCAGCAGATGGCGGCGAACTATGGCTTTGATATTTCACGTCCGGCGATGAACGCCCAGGAAGCGGTGCAGTGGGTCTATTTTGCCTATCTTGCAGCGGTGAAATCCCAGAACGGCGGGGCGATGTCGCTGGGGCGCACGGCCTCGTTCCTCGATATCTACATTGAACGCGACATGCAGGCAGGAAGGCTGAATGAAGTCCAGGCGCAGGAGCTGATTGACCACTTCATCATGAAGATCCGCATGGTGCGCTTCCTGCGCACGCCGGAGTTCGACACGCTCTTCTCCGGCGATCCAATCTGGGCGACGGAAGTGATCGGCGGCATGGGGCTGGACGGGCGCACGCTGGTGACCAAAAACAGCTTCCGCTATCTGCATACCCTGCACACAATGGGGCCTGCGCCGGAGCCGAACCTGACGATCCTCTGGTCAGAACAACTGCCGATCGCGTTCAAGAAATACGCCGCGCAGGTGTCGATCGTCACCTCTTCGCTGCAGTATGAGAACGACGATCTGATGCGTGCGGACTTCAACAGCGACGACTACGCCATTGCCTGCTGCGTCAGCCCGATGGTGATCGGCAAGCAGATGCAGTTCTTTGGCGCGCGCGCCAACCTCGCCAAAACGCTGCTGTACGCGATCAACGGCGGGGTGGACGAGAAGCTGAAGATCCAGGTCGGCCCGAAAACCGAGCCGCTGCTGGACGACGTGCTGGATTACGACACCGTGATGGCGAGCCTCGATCACTTTATGGACTGGCTGGCGGTGCAGTACATCAGCGCCCTGAACCTCATTCACTACATGCATGATAAGTACAGCTACGAAGCCTCGCTGATGGCGCTGCACGACCGGGACGTCTATCGCACCATGGCCTGCGGCATTGCCGGGCTGTCGGTAGCCGCGGATTCCCTGTCGGCCATTAAATACGCCACGGTGAAGCCGGTGCGTGACCATACCGGGCTGGCGGTCGATTTCGTGATTGAAGGAGACTATCCGCAGTACGGCAATAATGACGACCGCGTGGACAGCATCGCCTGCGACCTGGTGGAGCGCTTTATGAAGAAAATTCAGGCGCTGCCAACCTACCGCAACGCGGTGCCAACCCAGTCGATCCTGACCATCACCTCCAACGTGGTATACGGCCAGAAGACCGGGAACACGCCGGACGGACGCCGCGGCGGCACGCCGTTTGCCCCAGGCGCGAACCCGATGCACGGCCGCGACAGAAAAGGGGCCGTGGCCTCGCTAACGTCGGTGGCCAAGCTGCCGTTCACCTACGCGAAAGACGGGATCTCCTACACCTTCTCCATCGTGCCGCAGGCGCTGGGCAAGGACGAGCTGGTGCGCAAAACCAACCTGGTGGGGCTGCTGGACGGGTACTTCCATCACGAAGCGTCCATTGAGGGCGGGCAGCATCTGAACGTCAACGTCATGAACCGGGAAATGCTCCTCGATGCCATCGCGCATCCCGAGAATTACCCGAACCTGACGATCCGCGTTTCAGGCTATGCGGTGCGTTTTAACGCCCTGACGCGCGAGCAGCAGCAGGATGTGATTTCGAGGACGTTTACGCAATCTATCTGACGACATTCAGGTCTCATGCCCCCTCACCCTGGGGGTATTTTTTTGCCCGCTAAACATACAAAATTGTTTATATAATTACTCACACATATTCATCCGCTCTTGAAAAACAATACGCCTGCTTTTCCCTATCACAGCATGTAAGGACAGTAAGATGATGAAAATGACCCGTATTGCGCTGGTCGCCGCCTCGCTGGCAGCGTGCAGTTTTACGGCACAGGCCGCGAACGTTGAGGCTGCCCCGTCTCCCTCGCAGGATCCGCTGGTACAGCACCTGAAGCTCAGCAATGAGCAGGTTAAAAAGATTGAAGATCTGCATAAGCAGCTGGAACAAAATGTCAGCAAGATCCCGATGACGGGGGTGAAGGACGGCGCGCTGATCGACATGTTCCAGGCGGGTAAATGGGACGAAAGCACGGTGAAAAGCCAGCTTGCCGCCTTTAGCAAAATTGAAGAGCAGACCCGCTATTACCGCGTGAAATATTACTTCGACGTCAGCCAGGTGTTGACGCCGGAACAGCGTAAGCAGATTAGAACCGATATGGCTAACGCGCTGGCAGAGTGATTTCTTACGGCGCCGGATGATTCTGCCGTGGCTCGATCGGTTCCCTCTCCCATTGGGAGAGGGTTAGGGTGAGAGCATTCTCTAAACCGGCAAATCAATCAGCAGCGCGCGCAGCGGCGTATCCGCCACCAGGGTGATATTCGCTTCATCACGAATAAACGCCCCGTCGCCGCAGGTGAGCGCTTCTTTCTCTTCCGTGTGCGTCACCGCATGTACCGTACCGTGAATAGACTGCAAATAGGCGCGCGGACCATGAAGCTGGAAGCTCACCTGTTCACCTTTCTTCAGTTCGATATGGTGCAGCCACACCTGCTGGCGCAGCTGCAGGCTACCTTTACTGCCGTCCGGCGATGCAATCAGCTGCTGCTTATCGCCCGTTAAATCTAACTTCTGTACCAGCGGATTTTCCCGCTCGGGGCAGGCGTCCAGCCACAGCTGCATACGGGTCAGCGTTTTGTCTTTGCTGAGGTTATGCTCGCTGTAGCTGATGCCCGGCTGCGTGGAAATTAACAACGCTTCGCCAGCCTTTGCCTGGACATGATTGCCCTCGCTATCGCGGTATTCTGCCTCGCCTTCCAGGATCAGGTTCAGGATATCGACTTTCGGGTACGTACGCGGCTGGAAGGAGGCGCCCGGGGCGAGCACTTCCTGGTTTAACACGCGCAGTGAAGCGTAACCGAGGAGTTTAGGGTCAAAGTAGTGTCCAAAGGAAAAGGTGTAGCGGGCCTGCAGCCAACCGAAATCGGCTTGTCCGCACTGTTTAGCTGTTCTTGTCGTAATCATAAACTTGACCTCTCTTTACACTAAAACAATGGTAAAGGTATGGACGCTGCATTGTTAGCCAGATATTCTGCCCGGTATGTTCAAATTTCCTGAATGAGAACGAGATGGCTAAAGAGAGAGCATTGACGCTTGAGGCGCTTCGCGTCATGGACGCGATTGACCGGCGCGGCAGTTTTGCGGCGGCGGCAGATGAGCTGGGGCGCGTTCCGTCTGCGCTAAGCTACACCATGCAGAAGCTGGAAGAAGAGCTGGACGTGGTGCTGTTTGACCGCTCCGGTCATCGAACAAAATTCACCAACGTGGGGCGAATGCTGCTGGAGCGCGGCCGCGTGCTGCTGGAAGCGGCGGACAAGCTCACGACGGACGCCGAAGCGCTGGCGCGCGGCTGGGAAACCCATCTGACGTTAGTTACCGAAGCGCTGGTGCCGACAGAAGCGCTGTTCCCGCTGGTGGACCGCCTGGCGGCGAAGGCCAATACGCAGCTGTCAATCATCACCGAGGTGCTGGCAGGCGCGTGGGAACGTCTTGAAACGGGCAGGGCGGATATTGTGATTGCGCCGGACATGCACTTCCGTTCCTCATCGGAAATCAACTCGCGCAAGCTCTACAGCGTGATGAACGTCTATGTTGCCGCACCTAATCACCCGATTCACCAGGAGCCGGAGCCGCTCTCTGAAGTGACGCGCGTGAAGTATCGCGGCGTGGCGGTAGCGGATACCGCGCGCGAGCGTCCGGTGCTGACGGTGCAGCTGCTGGATAAACAGCCTCGTCTGACGGTTACCTCTCTGGAAGACAAACGTCAGGCGCTGCTGGCCGGTCTGGGCGTGGCGACCATGCCGTACCCGTTTGTCGAAAAGGACATTGCTGAAGGGCGGCTGCGCGTAGTCAGCCCGGAATATAGCCACGAGGTTGATATCATTATGGCGTGGCGCCGTGACAGCATGGGCGAAGCCAAATCATGGTGTTTACGCGAAATTCCGAAGCTTTTCACGCAATACAATAAATAAAATCGTAATTTGTAGGCCCGGTAAGCGAAGCGCCACCGGGCTTTTTTTATGCGCCGATCTTAGGATCCGGACCAAAGCGGTTTTCGCCCGGCGTCCCGCTCTGGCAGTTGAAGATCAAAATCACGATCCAGCCAATAATCGGGATCAGCAGCAGCAATAACCACCACGCTGAACGATCGGTGTCGTGCAGTCGACGGAACAGCACCGCCCACGATGGCAGCAGGACTAACAGGCCATAAATGGTGGTCAGCACGCCTTCACCGCCAGCCCGCTCCCAGCCAAGAATTTTATCCACAATACCCAGCACCATAATGAGAATGAAGTTCACCAGAACGAACATCCAGTACTCTTTGCGGCGGGCACGGCCACCAAATCCAATGTAGTTACGCAGTACTTTTAAATACCAGTCCATTTTCCTTGCCTCATTAGTCAGTCAATCACTTGTTTTCTAAGCGATCGAGGTAAGGATAGATGGAGATTGTGAATTAAAAAAGGGCATCTGGTGATGCCCTTCGTATTTATCCAAATCGGACGTCGCGCCCGTGAGGTTCATCCAGATCCTGCCACGGCCCAATGGAGGTAATGCCCGTCGGGTTGATGGTTTTGTGGCTGCGGAAATAGTGGGTGCGGATATGGTCGAAATCGACCGTGTCGGCAATACCCGGCATCTGGTAGATGTCACGCAGGAAACCATGCAGGTTCAGGTAATCGCTGATGCGGTGCTTGTCGCACTTAAAGTGGGTGACATAGACCGGATCGAAGCGAACCAGCGTGGTCCACAGGCGGATGTCCGCTTCCGTCAGGCGATCGCCCGTCAGGTAGCGATGCTGGCCCAGGATCTGCTCGAGACGCTCCAGCGATTCAAACACCTTTCCAACCGCTTCGTCATACGCTTCCTGGCTGGTGGCGAAACCGGCCTTGTAGACGCCGTTGTTGACGTTGTCGTAAATCCAGCTGTTCAGCTCGTCAATTTTCTCTCGCAGCTCAGCCGGATAATAATCTCCGGCACGGGCGCCGTGCGCGTCAAAGGCGGTATTGAACATGCGGATGATTTCCGCAGACTCATTGCTGACAATCGTCTGGTTTTTCTTGTCCCACAGCACCGGTACGGTAACGCGCCCGGTGTAGTGAGGATCGGCGCGAAGATAGAGCTGGTAAAGGAAATCGTGGTGGTAGAGATCGTCGCCGGTCGCCGCGGGGAAATCACTGTCAAATGTCCAGCCGTTTTCCAGCATCAGCGGGTTCACGACCGAAACCGGAATTAAGGATTCGAGACCTTTAAGCTTGCGCACAATCAGCGTGCGGTGTGCCCACGGGCAGGCAAGCGAAACATAAAGATGATAACGGTCTTTCTCAGCCGCGAAGCCGCCTTCGCCGCTCGGGCCTGGCGCGCCGTCGGCGGTCAGCCAGTTACGGAAGGCCGAAACTGAGCGCTTGAAGCGACCTCCGGTGGATTTGGTGTCATACCAGACATCCTGCCATACGCCGTCTACGAGTTGTCCCATTTTTTCTCCTCCGTCAGATAGCAAAAGCGAGGAGATGTCTCCTCGCTTTGTGTTCATTCAGTATAGCGTGCTTACCACTTCTTATTCAGAACGCGGTCGATGCTGTATGCGCCCGGACCAGTGACGGCCAGCAGCAGGAAGCCACCCGCGATGGTCAGGTTTTTCATGAACATCAGAGAGTTCACGCCTTCCGCAAAGTTGCTGTGGAAGATGAACGCCGTCAGCACGGTGAAGCCTGCGGTAAACAGCGCGGTAGTACGGGTCAGGAAGCCGAACAGTACCGCCAGGCCGCCGCCGAACTCAAGAAGAATGGTCAGCGGCAGCAGGAAGCCCGGAACGCCCATGGCTTCCATATACTGCTGGGTACCCGCATAACCGGTGATTTTTCCCCAACCTGCCACGATGAACAGAATTGGCATCAGAATACGCGGGACCAGTACACCAACATCTTCTAATTTTTTCATTTTACTCTCCAGGAAACCACATGAGCGGCTGAACATTATTTGTCTGCAATTCCGGGTAGATACCGCGGCGTTGCTGTCGATGGAGAGGATAATAAACGGGGCGGGTGGTAATTGTTAGCAAGGAAAACTGTCAATCTTCTTCAAAGATATTGAGTAAGGGAACGTGTGCGCTGGTGCCATCACCCCAACCCTTTCCCACGGGGAGAGGGCGCAAAGACAAAAAACGGTAACCTGAGTTACCGTTTTGCTTTTATCACCGCAGCTGCTGCTGCCGCAACGTTGCTTTCACCAGACGCCAGGCGCTCCAGGCGCCGAATCCACGACGAGCCCAGCGGATCAGCATGTTTGGATGACGAACCGTCCAGATCGCCATCACGCTGCTGCCGACCAGCGCCCACGAACGCAGGCTCAGGACGGTATTCCAGCCCCGGTCAAACCGTCGCGTCGCGTCGATCCAGTCGCGACGACTGGCAGACAGATCCAGCCGTTGCTGCTGGATCTGGCTTAACAGGTACGCTTTTCGCTTTTGACGTTCGGCTTTATCGCTCACGGCTAGTCATCCTCCAGCAGAGCGCGATCGTTCGCCAGCTCCTGACGCGTATGGCGCAGGAAAGTGGACTTTCGCGCTTTACGCAGCGTCCAGATACCGCCTATCAACGCGGCGACCAGCAGAACGACGGTGGTGGCAATCATCGCGTTAAGACGATACTGCGGATCGATGGCCCAGATGATTAACACCATCAGGCTCATCAGACCAAACGCGGCGAAGAGCATGGTCAGCCCGAGCATCAGCAGCATCTGGAAGAGGTTCGCTTTCTCCTCTTCCAGCTCGACCACTGCGAGCCGGACGCGCGTTTCGGCAATCCCGACCAGCGTCGTTAAAATACGCTGGCCGATGCCGAGGACGTTGTTAGCAGGCCCTTGTGCGTGACGAGGATCTTCCATATCAACGGCGCGTCAGAAGGACACCCAGTACCACACCCACTGCGGCACCAATCCCTACACCCGTCCATGGATTATCACGCACATATTCGTCCGCGCGGGCAGCCGCTTCGCGGGTCTGTTTCGCCAGCGCATCACCGGTTTCACCCAGGCGATAGCGGCTCTCTTTCAGCGCCTGCTCCGCCTTGCTGCGCAGCTTGCTGACCTCTTCTTTTGACTTGTCAGCAGAGGAGTTCAGCACCTCTTCAAGGGTATCGGCCAGGGATTTCAGTTCAGCGCGCAGATGTTCAGACGTCGTATCTTTTGACATGATTCTCTCTCCTGTTGAGATTTCCGTTAACTCAATAATCGCGAGCTTCCAGCGCTTTCAGGTCGTCCTGCGCTTCTTTCAACTTCTTCTCGCGCTTAGCAATTTTTTCCGCATCTCCTTTCTCTTTCGCTTCCTGCAGGTCGCGACGGCGCTCGGCTATCTCGTCCTTCTGTTCAGCGATTTTCTTCTTGTGATCGGCACGAAGCTTGCTGTCTGAACAGTTCGCTTTCACTTCGCTCAGCGCTTTTTTAAGACCATCAACACGGTGCTGATTGTTATGCTTTTGGGCATAACCGATCTCACGCTGAATATCCTGTTCTTTCTCCTGACAGAGAGAGTTTGCGAAGGATGCTGTGCTTAAAGAAAAAAGGGCCAGAGCCAGAGTCATGCGGAATTTCATTATCGAAACCTTCCATTGTGTTGCGGCGTTAGCCGCTATCCAAAGTTATGCGGAGTACATCGAGGGGTGCTCCGCGTACTTAAGCATAGTAAGTAAACGGGGGATTCACCAAAGTGAGTGAAAAGATTCGGAATCCTGGAAGTTATCCAAACCGATGCGACGTATCGCGAATCAATGACAGCCAGGCTGCAGGCTGGCTGTCATCTTCCTGCTGGGCAATGATATACCCGTGCGGCAGCGTACGGTCGAGAACCACTTTCGCGGCGGCACTTTGCGCACGGGAATCAAACTTGATCAGTAAAACATCGTCCTGCGGGGTAATGCTTTTAAAGCGGATCCCATTCGCGTCCAGATGATGCCAGACAGAAAAACCGTCAGGCACGCTGGCGCCCTGGTTTACCGGGCGAATAGCCAGCGTCGATTCCTGATGCGAAAGCGCGCTCCATGCCAGCAGCATGGCGCTGAGGACGATCAGCGTAATCACGGCAACGGCAAATCGGCGCAGGGCGAGCGGTGAGATAGCCATCGTTAGCCTCTGGCTCCGTATTTCTTCTTCCACAGGACAACCAGTGAGCCAATCAGGCCGAAGACCAGCAGAACCACAGGCAGCAGCATCAGGCAGGACATCAGCTGATCTTCATATTTCATAAAGACCGGCGTTTTACCCAGCGCATAGCCGAGCGTCGTCAGAATAAGCACCCATAGCAGGCCGCTCATCCAGTTAAAGAACTGGAAGCGCGTGCTGCTTAACCCCGACAGACCGGCAATGGTCGGCAGCAGGGTGCGAACAAAGGCGATAAAGCGGCCAATCAACAGCGCGGAAAGCCCGTGCTTGTGGAAAAGGTGGTGCGCCCGCTGGTGATAATGCGCGGGAAGATGAGAAAGCCAGTTCTGGACGATCCGGGTATTGCCCAGCCATCGTCCCTGGATATAACTCACCCAGCAGCCGAGGCTGGCCGCAACGGTCAGTAATAAAATGGTGTGTGGAAACGCCATCGCCCCTTTGGCACACAGCACGCCGACAAGCACCAGCAAACTGTCACCGGGCAGGAAGGCAGCAGGCAGCAAACCGTTCTCAAGGAACAGGATCATAAACAAGACGAAATAGAGCATGCCAATCATGGAAGGGTTGGCCAGCGTTTCAAAATCCTGCGCCCAGAGGGCATGCAGTAGTTGGGTCAAAAGTTCCATTCAGTGTTCCTGGAAATCGGTTAACGTCACGCCTGTTATCCGGGACAAACAGCACGGCGACATTGTTGTGATTTCATTATGGTCGCTCGCGGACACATTGCGGTGTGGCCAACACTGTTCCCTGTTAATTGGCTGGTTAGCAAGCACTAACTTACAAAATAAGGAATTGAATCCAATTGTAACAAAGCCCAACGTTCTGCGTCACAGAATTTGCAGGGGTGAGTTGATTTTGGCGTAAGCCCAGGAAGTGAGCGAGGGGATTTACAAAGGCTGACACTATATATGTTTTGCTTACTCCTGTAAGCCGGAAGGCGCGACGTAGCGCCTGCCAGCAGAAAGGTCATCATTTTGCGGCACTGGAAGCCGTATCGAGATGAACAACCGGATTATCGGCAAAAAGATAGCGGTCAGCGTTAAATTCGAAGTCATCGCTGGTTTCGTTGAACAGCATCTGCTTGGTGTTTTCCAGGTGCTGCCACATCGCCAGCTTAGCGGCATGCGGATCTTTACGAATCAGCGCTTTAAGGATTTGGTCGTGATCGTCGCACCAGTTGTCGACGGTACGGGAATCGATATGGTCGTGCAGTTTTTTCCAGTACGGGTTGTGAACGCGCTGAGTCCACATTTTTTCAACGATTGCCGCCAGCGCCGTATTTTGGGTTGCCAGGGCGACCTGAACGTGGAACTGCAGATCCCACTCTGAATCGCGGAAACATTTTTCCTTACGGGCATTCTCCTGGATCTCCATCAGCTTCATGATGTCCTGCTTGGTCACCTGCGTCGCCGCAAACTCAGCAATATTGCTTTCGATCAGCTGGCGAGCCTGGAGCAGCTCAAACGGGCCATAGCTGGCGAATTCCAGACTTTCGTCCGCGACGGGAGAGTGTTTTGGCAGATTAGAAATCACGTGAATGCCGGAGCCTTTGCGTACCTCAACGTAGCCTTCCACTTCCAGCATGATAATCGCTTCACGCACCACCGTGCGGCTCACGCTTTTTTCATCCGCGATAAAGCGCTCGGCGGGAAGTTTATCACCGACAAGATAGACGCCTTGCTCGATGCGATCTTTCAGCTCCGCAGCAAGTTGTTGATACAAACGACGTGGTTCGGTGATTTCCATATGCGCTCCAGGCAGGGTACGGCAGATGATTTGTTATACCACTTTTGCGTGCCACTCTCCAGATTTTGCCATTAAAAAAGCCGCTACTGAGCGGCCTTTAAATGCCCGGCGGCGCTTCGCTTGCACGGGCCTACGGGTTTTGTAGGCCGGGTAAGCGTAGCGCCACCCGGCGGAAAAATGGTTGCTAACTCTGCGTAGCCGGTTTGCCGAGGGACTCTTTCGCCAGCTCCTCTGCCGATTTGCTTTTCAGCACCGTCCAGATAACCACCGCACCCATCAGGTCGAAGATCGCCAGCACCGCGAACAGCGGGCTGAAGCCGATGGTATCCGCCAGCGCGCCGACCACCAGTGCAAACATGGTGCTCGCGGTCCAGGCGGCCATGCCGGTCAGGCCATTGGCGGTTGCCACTTCGTTACGACCAAAGACGTCAGACGAGAGCGTAATCAGCGCGCCGGACAGGGACTGGTGCGCAAAGCCACCGATGCACAGCAGGGCAATGGCGACGTACGGGCTGGTGAACAGGCCGATCATCCCCGGGCCAATCATCAGCAGCGCGCCCATGGTCACCACCATCTTACGGGAAACGATCAGGTTCACGCCAAACCAGCGCTGGAACAGCGGTGGCAGGTAGCCGCCCACGATACAGCCCAGGTCAGCGAACAGCATTGGCATCCAGGCGAACATCGCGATCTCTTTCAGGTTAAAGCCGTAGACTTTAAACATGAACAGGGGGATCCACGCGTTAAAGGTACCCCAGGCCGGTTCAGCCAGGAAACGCGGCAGGGCGATACCCCAAAACTGACGGGTGCCCAGGATCTGCCAGACGGTCATTTTTTTGCCGTTGTTGGTCTGATGCTGCGCTTCCTGACCGCCAATAATGTATTCACGTTCTTCTTCAGACAGTTTTTTCTGATCGCGCGGGTGTTTGTAGAAAACCAACCACGCCATCGCCCAGGCAAAGCTCAGCACGCCAGAGATGATGAACGCCATCTGCCAGCTGTGCATCACGATCGCCCACACCACCAGCGGCGGCGCTATCATCGCCCCGATGGACGAGCCCACGTTAAAGTAGCCGACGGCAATGGAACGCTCTTTCGCCGGGAACCACTCGGAGCTGGCCTTCAGACCCGCCGGGATCATCGCGGCTTCAGCCGCACCGACCGCACCGCGCGCCAGCGCCAGTCCACCCCAGCTGCCTGCCAGCGCGGTTGCGCCGCAGAACACCGCCCAGGCGATGGCGAAGAAGGCATAACCGATTTTTGTACCGAGAATATCCAGCACATAGCCCGCAACAGGCTGCATGATGGTATACGCCGCGGAATAGGCGGCAATGATGTAGGAGTATTGCTGCGTGGAGATATGCAGCTCTTCCATCAACGTTGGCGCTGCTGCTGCCACGGTGTTACGCGTCAGGTAGCCCAGCACGGTGCCTAACGTCACCAGTGCGATCATATACCAACGTAACCCTTTAATTTTACGCATCTAAAACCTCATCGTTATGTTATTTCCGCGCCAGAGCACGGCAACCTCTCAACCGTTTCCGGGAGCAGTTGTGTAACGGGAGGGGCGTAACCAGGAGCATGTCCCGGAACGGCCCGAACCTTGCCATAAGTAAGCGTGCATAAGTCGGTATCCGTACCGTTAAACCCGATGTCTCTCACACCGGTAATGCATTCCGTCGGCTTATAGTTTGCGACGGCGAAAAGATAACTTGTCATACAGCTTTAAAAGGTGAGTGACATCACAAATGTATGATTCTTTGTGGGGACATTAATCGTCGCGCGCAAAGCCAGTATTGGCGGGGGT
Source organism: Enterobacter sp. R-1.6.2 (assembly GCF_035064085.1). Taxonomy (NCBI): domain Bacteria; kingdom Pseudomonadati; phylum Pseudomonadota; class Gammaproteobacteria; order Enterobacterales; family Enterobacteriaceae; genus Enterobacter; species Enterobacter sp. R-1.6.2. Next base: position 39,117 of record NZ_JASEYI010000010.1, on the reverse strand, counting down.
TGCAGAAGGGTTTACTTCATTGAGGGTAATTTATTTGTTGGCGTTTATTGATCTCACTCACGAAAAAAGCTTCGGTTGGTGGAAATTGGTGTGATAACTTTGCAGCATATGAACATACGCTTTCTGCGCTCCCGTAATGAGGAAGACGATAATGACGCCGTTTATGACCGAAGACTTTCTGTTAGATACCGAATTTGCTCGCCGCCTGTACCACGACTACGCAAAAGACCAGCCGATTTTCGACTACCACTGCCATTTACCGCCGCAGCAGGTTGCCGAAAATTATCGCTTCAAAAACCTGTATGACATCTGGCTGAAGGGTGACCACTACAAATGGCGTGCCATGCGCACCAACGGCGTGGCTGAGCGTCTGTGTACCGGCGATGCGACCGACCGCGAGAAGTTTGATGCCTGGGCGGCAACCGTTCCGCACACCATCGGCAACCCGCTTTACCACTGGACCCATCTTGAACTCCGCCGTCCGTTTGGCATCACCGGTAAGTTGCTTTCCCCAACGACCGCGGATGAAATCTGGGATCGCTGCAACGCGCTGCTGGCGCAGGATAACTTCTCCGCGCGCGGCATCATGAAGCAGATGAACGTGAAGATGGTGGGCACCACCGACGATCCGATCGACTCCCTGGAGCATCATGCCGTTGTCGCGAAAGACACCTCTTTTGATATCAAAGTGCTGCCAAGCTGGCGCCCGGACAAAGCCTTCAACATTGAGCAGGCCACCTTCACCGACTACATGGCGAAGCTGGCGGAAGTGTCGGATACCGATATCCGTCGTTTCGCTGACCTGCAAACCGCGCTGACCAAACGTCTGGATCACTTCGCGGCGCACGGCTGTAAAGTGTCTGACCACGCGCTGGACGTAGTGCTGTTTGCGGAATCAAACGAAGCCGAGCTGGACAGCATTCTGGCGCGTCGTCTCTCTGGTGAAGGCTTAAGCGAACACGAAGTGGCGCAGTTTAAAACGGCGGTGCTGGTGTTCCTCGGTGCGGAATACGCGCGTCGCGGCTGGGTACAGCAGTACCATATCGGCGCGCTGCGCAATAACAACCAGCGCCAGTTCAAACTGCTCGGTGCTGACGTGGGCTTCGACTCCATCAACGATCGTCCGCTGGCGGAAGAGCTGTCAAAACTGCTGAGCAAACAGAACGAACAAAACCTGCTGCCTAAAACCATCCTGTACTGCCTGAACCCGCGCGATAACGAAGTGCTGGGTACCATGGTCGGCAACTTCCAGGGCGAAGGGATGCCGGGCAAGATGCAGTTCGGTTCCGGCTGGTGGTTTAACGATCAGAAAGATGGCATGGAGCGTCAGATGACGCAGCTCGCGCAGCTGGGCCTGCTGAGCCGCTTTGTCGGCATGCTGACCGACAGCCGCAGCTTCCTGTCCTATACCCGTCATGAATATTTCCGACGCATTCTGTGCCAGATGATTGGCCGCTGGGTACACGCGGGCGAAGCGCCAGCGGATATCCAGCTGCTGGGCGAAATGGTGTGAAACATCTGCTTTAACAATGCGCGTGACTACTTCGCCATTGAACTGAACTAAGGCCGTTTGAGGTTGATATGCAATACATCAAAATCCATTCGCTGGATAACGTGGCCGTCGCGCTGACGGATCTCGCTGAAGGCGACGTGGTGACCGTTGATAACCAGAGCGTCACCCTGCGTCAGGCGATCGTCCGTGGACACAAGTTTGCCCTGATCCCCATTGCGAAAGGGGAGAACGTGGTGAAGTACGGTTTGCCCATCGGCCATGCGCTGGCGGATATTGCGCCGGGTGAATACATTCACTCACACAATACCCGCACCAATCTGAGCGATCTGGACGAGTACAGCTATCAACCTGATTTACCCGCGGAAGAGCGTCAGGCGGCGGATCGTGAGGTGCAGATCTACCGTCGCGCCAACGGCGACGTGGGGATCCGCAACGAGCTGTGGATCCTCCCGACCGTCGGCTGCGTCAATGGAATTGCGCGCCAGATCCAGACGCGCTTCCTGAAAGAGACCAACAACGCCGAAGGGACTGACGGCGTGCATCTGTTCAGCCACACCTACGGCTGTTCCCAGCTCGGTGACGACCACATTAACACCCGCACCATGCTGCAAAACATGGTGCGTCATCCGAACGCGGGCGCGGTGCTGGTGATTGGCCTGGGCTGCGAGAACAATCAGGTGGACGCCTTCCGCGACACGCTGGGCGAGTTCGATCCTGAGCGCGTGCATTTTATGGTGTGCCAGCATCAGGACGACGAAGTGGAAGCGGGCGTTGAACAGCTTCACCAGCTTTATGAGGTGATGCGCCACGACAGGCGCGAGCCGGGCAAGCTGAGCGAGCTCAAGTTTGGGCTGGAGTGCGGCGGGTCAGATGGCCTTTCCGGCATTACCGCTAACCCGATGCTGGGCCGCTTCTCGGATTACGTGATTGCCAACGGCGGCACGACGGTGTTGACCGAAGTGCCGGAAATGTTCGGCGCGGAGCGTATTCTGATGAGCCACTGCCGTGACGAAGAGACCTTTGAGAAGACCGTCACCATGGTGAACGACTTCAAACAGTACTTCATCGCCCACAATCAACCGATTTACGAGAACCCGTCGCCGGGCAACAAAGCGGGCGGGATCACCACGCTGGAAGAGAAATCCCTCGGCTGCACCCAGAAAGCGGGCGCGAGCCAGGTGGTTGACGTGCTGCGCTACGGCGAGCGCCTGAAAACCCACGGTCTGAACCTGCTGAGCGCACCGGGCAACGATGCGGTCGCCACCAGCGCGCTGGCGGGTGCCGGCTGTCATATGGTGCTGTTCAGTACCGGTCGCGGCACGCCTTACGGCGGTTTTGTGCCGACGGTGAAAATCGCCACCAACAGCGAGCTGGCGGCAAAGAAAAAGCACTGGATCGACTTTGATGCGGGCCAGCTGATTCACGGCAAAGCGATGCTGCAGCTGCTGACGGAGTTCGTGGATACTATCGTGGAATTTGCTAACGGCAGGCAGACCTGTAACGAGAAGAACGACTTCCGCGAGCTGGCGATCTTTAAGAGTGGTGTGACGCTTTAATCGGTGCGGGCTGATGCCCTCACCCTGACCCTCTCCCACGGGGAGAGGGGACAAACACTAAAAACGGCAACCTCAGGGTTGCCGTTTTGCTGTTAGCCTCGCAGTGCGTTCTTCGCTAAACGCGCGTCTTCCGCCTGACAGGCCGCTGCGGTAAACAGCACGTCGGTAGAGGAGTTCAGCGCGGTTTCGCAGGAGTCCTGCAGCACGCCGATGATAAAGCCGACGGCCACAACCTGCATCGCAATCTCGTTCGGGATGCCGAACATATTACACGCCAGCGGGATCAGCAGCAGCGAACCGCCCGCTACGCCGGATGCGCCACAGGCACACAGTGACGCCACCACGCTCAGCAGCAATGCAGTTGGCAGATCCACCGGAATGCCCAGCGTATGCACCGCCGCCAGGGTCAGAACGGTAATGGTGATTGCCGCGCCCGCCATGTTCACGGTTGCGCCCAGTGGGATCGACACGGAGTAGGTATCGCGGTCCAGGTTCAGCTTCTCCGCCAGCGCCATGTTAACCGGAATGTTCGCCGCAGAGCTGCGGGTGAAGAAGGCATACACGCCGCTTTCGCGCAGGCAGGTCAGCACCAGCGGATACGGGTTGCGGCGGATCTGCCAGAACACCAGCAGTGGGTTGATCACCAGCGCCACCAGCAGCATACAGCCGACCAGCACAACCAGCAGCTGCGCGTAGCCCCACAGCGCGTCGAAACCGGTGGTTGCAAGCGTAGAGGAGACCAGCCCGAAAATACCGATTGGCGCAAAGCGAATCACCAGCTTCACCATAAAGGTCACGGCGTTGGACAGATCGTTGACCAGGTTTTTCGTGGTGTCGTTACCGTGACGCAGCGCGAAGCCCAGACCAATCGCCCAGACCAGGATGCCAATGTAGTTTCCGCTCATCAGCGCGGTGATGGGGTTAGAAACCATGCTCATCAGCAGTCCGCGAAGCACTTCGACAATGCCGGATGGCGGCGTGATGTCACCGGCCGCGCTGGTCAGGTGCAGCGTGGACGGGAACAGGAAGCTAAACACCACGGCCGTTAAGGCAGCCGAGAAGGTTCCCAGCAGATACAGGAACAGAATGGGGCGAATGTTGGTTTTTTGTCCGTGCTGGTGGTTGGCAATTGACGCCATGACCAGCATCAGAACCAGTACCGGTGCCACGGCCTTCAGTGCGCCAACGAAAAGGGTCCCGAGCAGCCCCGTAGCCTCCGCAGCAGGTTTTGACACCATCGCCAGCAGAATACCCAGCACCAGCCCGACCAGAATTTGTTTAACGAGGCTGCCCTGCGCCAGGCGCGCGAACAGTCCGCTTGATTGTGTGCTCATACGTATTTCCTGAGTGAAATTGCGTTCCATCCCGGATGTGCTCTTAGTCACATTTATGTCCGGATGTAAGTAAATGTTTGCCTGGTCGAGTATAGGGAATGCGCGAAAGGAAGAAAGCGTAAAATGCTGGATTTTACGTGTTGCATCATATTTTTTAACTGCTGCGTTACAAAAGTGTGTTCACCCTCTCCCTGTGGGAGAGGGCCGGGGTGAGGGGGATTACTCCACCTGCTGCTTCTTATCGTGCTGGCGGTTAACCCAGGTATTGATAATCAGCGTCACGATCAGAATGCCAAACACCACGCCGAGCGAAATGGCGATCGGGATATGGTAGAAATCGACGATCAACATCTTGATACCGATAAACACCAGGATCACCGACAGACCGTACTTCAGCATCGAGAAGCGCTCCGCCGCGCCCGCCAGCAGGAAGTACATCGCACGCAGGCCGAGAATGGCGAACAGGTTAGACGTCAGGACGATGAACGGGTCGGTGGTCACCGCGAAGATCGCCGGAATGCTGTCCACCGCGAAAATCACGTCGCTCAGCTCAACCAGAATCAGTACCAGCAGCAGCGGGGTGGCAAACAGCAGGCCGTTCTTGCGCACGAAGAAGTGCTCACTCTCGATCTTGTCGGTCATGCGAAGATGCCCACGGATCCACTTCACCAGCGGGCGATCGCCAATCGCGGAGCCGTCTTCTTTCGCCAGCGCCATTTTGACCCCGGTGAACAGCAGGAACGCGCCGAAGACGTACAGCAGCCATTCGAACTGGGTAATCAGCCAGCTGCCGGCGAAGATCATGATGGTACGCAGGATAATCGCGCCCAGCACGCCGTACACCAGCACGCGTCGCTGCAGGGCAGCAGGCACGGCAAAGTAGCTGAACAGCATCAGCCAGACGAAGACGTTATCAACTGCCAGGGCTTTTTCAATCAGATAACCGGTGAGGAAGGCGAGCGCCTGAGGGTCGGCCACCGCGCGGCCTTCGGTCGAGGCCAGGTACCACCAGAAGGCGGCACAAAACAGCAGGGAGAGGGTGACCCACACCAGAGACCAGGCCGCAGCCTGTTTCATGCTCATGCCGTGCGCGCCGCGACGGCCCTGCAAAAAGAGGTCGATCGCCAGCATGATGAGCACGACAACCGCGAATCCGCCCCACAACATTGGAGTGCCGACAGAATGCATACTATTTTCCTTACACATAAAAAACAAAAACGGCTATGGTCAGAAGACGATAGCCGTTAGCTTTTTATGCATAGACCTCGCCTTCCGGCAAGGTCTCACTTACAACCACGAAGGTTGCCCGGCGACCGGATGCGTGTTTAACGCATCGTAATGACGATCCACCGGCGAAGAAGTTACTCCCCTTTGCAGGTAACAAAATATGTCAGACCATCGGTTTCGTCAATGGTTTGCGCCGTTTCATTACACAGCTTTACGCGATCGCTTCCGCGCTCACGCCGTCTGCCGGGAATACCACGCCGGTCTGGCGACGGATCTCCGTTTGCAGCTTCGCCGTGGTGCGGCTCACCGCGAGGCCGGGGTGATTCACTTCGTTGTCTTCCACCAGACGGGCGAAGACCTCTGCCTCATAGAGCATAGTGTTAATATGCTGAGGCTGCGTCAGCTCCTGCGCTTTGCCGCCGCGCGGCACAAAGCTCACTTTCTGGCACTCGGAGATCTTCTCGATAACCAGCGAGCCCGCTTCGCCCTGAATTTCGCTCGGCAGCACGGAATCGCTCACCTTGGAGTGCTGCAGCGTGACGCTGAAATCACCGTAATCCAGCACCGCTACACCGTGCGCATCCACGCCGCTCTCCAGCAGGCTGGCTTGCGCACTGACGCCGTGCGGTTCGCCCCACAGGGCCACGGCAGAGGCCAGGCAGTAGAAACCGATATCCATAATCGAGCCGTTCGAAAACGCCGGGTTAAAGGTGTTCGGGTTCTCGCCGTCCAGATAGCGCTGATAGCGCGACGAGTACTGGCAGTAGTTGATAAAGGCTTTACGCACTTTGCCAATTTTCGGCAGGGACTGCTGCAGCAGCAGGAAATTCGGCAGGCTGGCGGTTTTGAACGCTTCGAACAGCACCACCTGGTTTTCGCGGGCAAGCGCAATGGCCGCTTCCACTTCCTCAATATTTGACGCCAGCGGCTTCTCGCAAATCACATGCTTTTTATGGCTGAGGAACAGCTTCGTTTGCGGGAAGTGCAGGGAGTTCGGGCTGGCGATATACACCGCGTCAATGGCGTCGCTTTGCGCCATGTCATCAAGCGAAGTGAAGAGATGCTCAACGAGGTAATCGTTGGCAAAACTCTGCGCCTGCTCAAGGCTGCGGGAATAGACTGCGGTAAGCTTAAGTTTGCCGGTTTCGTGTGCGGCGTCGACGAACTGGCGCGTGATCCAGTTCGTACCAATGACTGCGAAACGTATCATAAACGTTTACGTACTCCGTAGCGGGGAACCTTTAGCCACTGTAGCACGTCATCATGACAATTCGCGTGCGCTATTCCGCATTACCATTTAACGATAAATGCGTAAGCCATAGTCGGGTATCAAACTCCAGCTGGTGGTACTGCGGCTCCATGTGGCAGCACAGGGAATAGAACGCTTTGTCGTGCTCTTTCTCCTTCAGGTGCGCCAGCTCGTGGACCACGATCATCCGCAGAAAGGCTTCCGGCGCGTTACGGAAAACCGTCGCGACGCGGATTTCGGCCTTCGCTTTCAGCTTGCCGCCCTGTACGCGGGAGATGGCGGTGTGCAGGCCGAGCGCGTTTTTCAGCACGTGGATCTTGTTGTCGTACATCACCTTGTTGATCGGCGGCGCGCTCTTCAGATAGCGGCTTTTCAGATCCTGCGTATACTGCCAGAGGGCCTTATCGGTCGCGAAATCGTGCGTGCCGGGATAGCGTTTTTCCAGCACCGCGCCGAGCTTCTGCTCGGCAATCAGGCTGCGAACCTGAGTCAGTAAATGCTCCGGATAGCCCTGGAGATAAGTAAGTTGGTTCATCAACGCCCCAAATCGACAATAAAACGGGTATACTCACGCACCCTTTTCAGGGATACGCCAAATTTTACCATTCAGGAGGGCCGATGAGCCACTTAGACAACGGTTTGCGTTCACTCAACCTTAAACGTTTCCCGGAAACGGACGACGTTAACCCGCTCATGGCGTGGGAAGCGGCGGATGAATATCTGCTGCAGCAGTTGGATGAGACTGAAATCCGCGGCCCGGTTTTGATCCTGAATGACGCCTTTGGCGCGCTGGGCTGCGCCCTGGCGGAGCACACGCCATACAGCATCGGCGATTCCTACCTGAGCGAGCTGGCGACGCGTGAAAACCTGCGCCATAACGACATCGAAGAATCCAGCGTGAAATTCCTCGACAGCACCGCGGACTACCCGCAGGCGCCGGGCGTGGTGCTGATCAAAGTGCCAAAAACCATGGCGCTGCTGGAGCAACAGCTGCGTGCGCTGCGTAAGGTCGTGACGCCGGAAACGCGCATTATCGCGGGCGCTAAAGCGCGCGATATTCACACCTCGACGCTCGAGCTGTTCGAAAAAGTCCTCGGCCCGACCACCACGACGCTGGCCTGGAAAAAAGCGCGCCTGATCAACTGCACCTTCAGCGCGCCGGAGCTGGCCGACGCGCCGGAGACGCTGAGCTGGAAGCTGGAAGGCACCGACTGGACCATCCACAACCATGCGAACGTCTTCTCCCGCACCGGGCTGGATATCGGGGCGCGTTTCTTTATGGAACATCTGCCGGAAAATCTGGAAGGTGAGATTGTCGATCTGGGCTGTGGTAACGGCGTGATTGGCCTGACGCTGCTGGCGAAGAACCCGGACGCCAGCGTGGTGTTCAGCGACGAGTCGCCGATGGCGGTGGCCTCCAGCCGTCTGAACGTGGAAACCAACATGCCGGAAGCGCTGGACCGCTGCGAGTTTATGATCAACAACGCGCTGTCCGGCGTAGAGCCGTTCCGCTTTAACGCCGTGTTCTGCAACCCGCCGTTCCACCAGAAGCACGCCCTGACGGATAACGTCGCGTGGGAGATGTTCCACCACGCGCGCCGCTGCCTGAAAATCAACGGCGAGCTGTACATCGTGGCGAACCGCCACCTGGACTATTTCCACAAGCTGAAGAAGATTTTCGGCAACTGCGTCACCGTTGCGACGAACAACAAGTTCGTGGTGCTGAAGGCGGTGAAGCTGGGACGTCGTCGGTAAGACTGTTATGTGCGGCCTGATGCCCTCACCCCGGCCCTCTCCCACAGGGAGAGGGAGCAAACGCTAAAAACGGCAACTGGGTTGCCGTTTTGCTTTTACCCTGGCCGCCCGGCAATACCCTAGATCGCCAGAGCCAGCTTCGTCCCCTGCGCAATTGCCCGCCGCGCATCCAGCTCCATCGCCACGTCGCACCCGCCAATCAAATGCACCGTTTTACCGGCTTCGCGCAGCGGATCCGCCAGATCGCGCTTCGGCTCCTGCCCGGCGCATAAAATCACATGATCCACACGTAACAACTGCGGCTCGCCGCCGATCGTGACGTGCAGACCCTCGTCGTCGATCTTCTGGTAGCTCACCGCCGGGATCATCTTCACCCCGCGCGAGAGCAGGGTGGCACGGTGGATCCAGCCCGTGGTTTTGCCCAGCCCTTCGCCCGGCTTGCTGGCCTTGCGCTGCAGCATCACGATCTGGCGCGGGCTTTTCGGCAGCTGCGGCCCTTCCGGGCGTAGCCCGCCGGACTGGTTCAGGCTGGTGTCGATACCCCATTCCACGCAAAACTCGGCAATGTTCTGGCTGGTGGCCTCGCCCGGCTGGCTTAAGTACATGGCGGTATCAAAGCCGATCCCGCCGCAGCCGATAATCGCCACCTTCTCGCCGACCGGCGTTTTGTCACGCAATACATCCAGATAGCTCAACACTTTAGGATGATCGATGCCCTCGATCGCAGGCGTGCGCGGTACGATCCCGCTCGCCAGGATCACCTCGTCGAAACCGATCAGATCCGCCGCGCTGACAAACTGGTTAAGCCGCAGCTCGACGCCCGTCAGGTCGATCATCCGGCGGTAGTAGCGCAGGGTTTCATAGAACTCCTCTTTGCCGGGGATCTGTTTGGCGATATTAAACTGCCCGCCAATCTCCGCCAGCGCATCAAACAGCGTCACGCTGTGCCCGCGCGAGGCGGCATTCACCGCAAACGCCAGTCCCGCCGGGCCTGCGCCCACCACGGCCAGGCGCTTTTTACTGACCGCCGGAACGATCGGCATTTTGGTTTCATGGCAGGCGCGCGGGTTAACCAGGCAAGAGGTGACCTTGCCGACGAAGATCTGATCCAGACAGGCCTGGTTACAGCCGATGCAGGTGTTGATCTCGTCCGCACGGCCGCTTTGCGCTTTGGAGAGCAGTTCGGCATCCGCCAGGAACGGGCGCGCCATCGACACCATATCGGCGTCGCCTCGCGAAATCACATCGTCCGCCACCTGCGGATCGTTAATGCGGTTGGTGGTGACCAGCGGAACAGAGACTTTGCCTTTCAGCTTCCGTGTTACCCAGCTGAACGCCGCGCGCGGCACCGGCGTGGCAATGGTTGGGATGCGCGCCTCGTGCCAGCCGATGCCGGTGTTAATAATGGTAGCGCCTGCGGCTTCAATCGCCTGCGCCAGCTGCACGGTTTCGTCGAACGTGCCGCCGCCTTCCACCAGGTCGAGCATCGACAGGCGGAAGACGATAATAAAGTCCGCGCCCGCACGTTCGCGCACCGCGCGCACCACCTCCACGGCAAAGCGCATCCGGCGGGCATAGTCGCCGCCCCATTCGTCGTCGCGCTGGTTGGTACGGGCGGCGAGGAACTCGTTGATCAGGTAGCCCTCTGAACCCATCACCTCAACGCCGTCGTAGCCCGCCTCGCGCGCCAGCGCCGCGCAGCGGGCGAAGTCGTCAATCAACGCCAGAATCTCATCGTGGCTAAGGGCGTGAGGTTTAAAACGGTTAATCGGCGCCTGAATGGCCGACGGCGCGACCAGGTTCGGCTGATAGCTGTAGCGTCCGGTGTGCAGGATTTGCAGGGCGATTTTGCCGCCTTCTTTATGCACCGCGTCGGTCACGATCCGGTGGTGCGCAAGCTGTGATGCATCGTTCAGCACCGCGCCGCCCTCCATCGTCACTCCAGAAGGTGCAGGGGCCACGCCGCCGGTCACAATCAGCGCCACCCCGTGGCGCGCGCGCTCGGCATAGAAGGCCGCCAGACGCTCGGCCCCGTCCGGACGCTCTTCCAGCCCGGTGTGCATCGAGCCCATCAGCACGCGGTTTTTGAGGGTGGTGAACCCCAGGTCGAGGGGGGCGAATAACGACGGGTAGCGGCTCATAGTCTCTTCCAGTGTAAAATTATTGTTATGTGGTCGGATGAGTTACTAATTTAGCCAGCGGGAGCGGAAAGGTAAAAGCGGGATCGAATGATTGTGATAGATCTCAAAGAACTTCGCCCCTCACCCTAACCCTCTCCCCAAAGGGGAGAGGGGACTGGCTGGTGCGGTCTCAAAGAATTGGCTCGATCTGATTTTTTCCCTCTCCCCTCAGGGGAGAGGGGCAGGGTGAGGGGTGTGGGTTTTTACTAACCCCGGTGCCTGCCACATCGATGTCGTCAGCCCGCTGTCCACCAGCCCAAGCTGGTCGGCGTACACCGCCTGCCATTTCTGCATCATGCCGTCGTACAGCTCGCGGTGCTGCGGGTTCGGCGTGAACTCGCGGCTCCACTTCACCAGCCGCTCGCCCGTCGAGGCCATATCCGCAAACAGCCCCGCGCCCGCACCTGCGGCAATCGCGCAGCCGAGCGCCGTCGCCTCTTTCACTTCCGGCACGCGCACCGGCAGCCCGGTGACGTCGCTTAAAATTTGGCTCCACAGGGCGCCTTTGGCCCCGCCGCCCGCAAACACCAGGCTTTCAAACGTCACGCCGGAGAAGCGCGAGATCTGCGCCAGGTTGCAGGCCGAGACAATCGCCGCGTTCTCCTCAAGGGCGCGGAACAGCGTCGCTTTATTGCATTTTTCCGGATCGATGGAGAGGTTAATAAACGACGGCGCGGCGTGGTACCACTGCTTGAAATGCATCGCATCGGAAAATATCGGCATCACCCCGTGGGAGCCTGCCGGTACGCGGCTCGCCATCTCTTCCAGCAGGGAATAGGTGTCCATCCCCATCCGCTCGGCAATCAGCTTTTCCTCGGCGCAGAAGGCGTCGCGGAACCAGCGCATGGTCAGCCCGGTAAAGAAGCTGATCGACTCCGCCTGCGCCATGCCGGGGATAACGTGCGGGTTCACGCGGATGTTCATCTCGGGGTCGGTGCGCACCTGCGGCAGGTTGACCACCTGCTGCCAGAAGGTACCGCCCAGCACCGCCGTCTGTCCGGCGCGGACCACGCCCAGCCCCAGGCAGCCCAGCTGCACGTCGCCGCCGCCCATCACCACCGGGGTGCCTTCGCGCAGGCCGCACTGCTGCGCGGCCTCTTTGGTAATCGTGCCCAGCACGGTGCCGGTCTCTTTTACCGGGGAGAGAATATCGGCGCGCAGCCCGGCCATGTCGAGCAGCGCCGGACGCCAGTCGCGGGAGAAGAGATCCAGCATGCCGGTGGTGCCCGCGTTAGACGGGTCAACAGCCAGCTCGCCGGAGAGCTTCGCCGCCAGCCAGTCGCTGATCATGGTGATGGTGGCGGCTTTACGGTAGATGTCAGGACGATGGTGCGCCAGCCACAGCAGGCGCGGCATGGCGCTCAGCGCCAGCGTCTGGCCTGAAACCTCATACACTTCGGATTCAAAACGGTCGTCGTGGATCTCTTTGAGTTCGGCCACCTCGCGGCTGGTACGGGCGTCGACGTTGGCGCAGGCCCAGATGGCCTCGCCGTTGCGGTCGTACAGCACGATCCCTTCGCGCATCGAGCAGCAGGCGACGGACTGAATATCCGCCGCGCTCAGGCGCGCACGTTCCAGCGCCTGATGAATGCACCGGCAGGCCAGCTGCCAGTTGGTCTCCAGATCGAACTCCATCGATCCCGGCACGTTCTCCACGCTCAGGTGCTTCCACTCGGCCTGACCGACGGCAATCTGGTTGCCCTGTAAATCGAAAATCACGGCGCGAACGCTGCCTGTCCCTGCATCTAACGCTAAAAGGTAACTCATGAGCTTGCCTCGTTGTTAGCGCAGGGCGGCTCTTAGTCGGCCAGAGCCAGCACCGCGCGGGCTGTCGTCTCCTCCGTCACCAGGCCATTGATACGGCGACCCTTCAGTGCGGCATAAATCGCATCGGCTTTCTCTTCTCCTCCGGCCACGCCAACGATGGTGGGCAGCTGCGCCAGTTCATCGAGCGTGACGCCCAGCAGTTCTTTGTGGATCTCCAGCTCCTCGACGCATTCCCCTTCGGCATTGAGGAAATAACCGAGAATGTCGCCGACCGCCCCTTTGCGGGCATACATCAGCTGTTCACCTTCGCTGATATAGCCGGATCGCAGTATCGTGGCGTCACGGCGCTGGTTCACTGAACCAATGCCGACCACAGCGACGTCGGCGGCGGTCGCGGCGAGGATCACGTCCCGCACGCTGGTCTCGCGTTTTAAGATCCCGGCCACCTCTGCGGATGACACGCGAAGCGGGGCGGGGATCATGCTGACGCTGCAGGCCGCATCCAGCTGGCCGATACCGGTCATGTACGGCCCGACGCCGCCGGAGAGCGTCACCAGGCGGATCTGCTGCGAGCTGATAAAGCCGCTCAGGTGCTGCAGGCAGCTCATGGTGGTTTCACCAAACCCCACCGCCAGCAGCTGGCCGGGCTCCAGTACGCCCATCAGCGACTGCGCCGCGCCAATGCCGAGCCGCACGTTCATCGGCGGCGTATTTAACGCGGGCATCACGCGCACCAGCTTCAGGCCAAAGCGCTGCTGTAGCTCGGTCTCCAGCGCCAGGCAGCCCTCGTAGCGGGAGTTGATCTGCACGCGGATCACCCCGGACTGACGGCCTTTTTCCAGCAGGCGGGAGATTTTCAGGCGCGGCAGCCCGAGCCGCTCGCCGATGTCGTTCTGGGTTAATCCGTCGTGGTAGTAGCACCAGGCCACGCGCGCCACCAGCTCCTCTTCCGCCAGTGCCAGCCCGGCAAACCGTCCTTCTTCCGCAGTGCGTTTATCGCTCATAGTTGAACTCTTATAAAAATTTAGATCATATGTTCGTGATGGCGCGAAGGGAAAGTGTGAGCCACGCGACAAAACGGATCTTTTAGATCGTTTCTGGTTTATCTGTATCTCAATCGATAAAACTGTGATCCCTGCACGGTTGTAAATATAGTTCACCGTCTACGCTTTTGAACATTATTAAATCTAAAAATCATTTGTTCAATAGCGGAGCGATGATGACACCACTTCTCGACGCGCGGAATATCAGCAAGCAGTTCTCAGGCGTGCCGGTCTTAAAAGGCATTGATTTCACGCTGCTTGCGGGCCAGGTGCACGCCCTGATGGGCGGAAACGGCGCGGGAAAATCGACGCTGATGAAGATCATCGCCGGGGTCGAAACGCCGGACGGCGGTGAACTTTCTGTCGAGGGGCAGTCATATGCGCGGCTCACGCCCGCTCAGGCGCACGGGTTAGGCATTTATCTGGTGCCGCAGGAGCCGCTGCTGTTCCCCAACCTGACGGTGCGGGAAAACATCCTGTTTCGCCTGCCGCGCGAACGCGATCTGGAAAAGCGCCTGGCGGAGAAGCTCCAGCAGCTCCAGTGCCAGCTTAACCTCGACGCCACTGCCAGCACCCTGGAGGTGGCGGATCAGCAGATGGTGGAGATCCTGCGCGGGCTGATGCGCAACGCGAGGATCCTGATCCTCGACGAACCCACGGCCTCCCTCACGCCCGGCGAAACCGAGCGGCTGTTCCGCCAGATCCGCGCCCTGCAGGCGCTCGGCGTCGGGATTGTCTTTATCTCGCACAAGCTGCCGGAGATTCGCCAGCTGGCAAGCCACGTCTCGGTGATGCGCGACGGCGCGGTGGTGCTGAGCGGTGAAACCGCGCAGTTTGACGACAGCGCCCTGATCGCCGCCATGACGCCGGTAAGCCGGGAGAAATCCCTCAGCGATACGCAAAAGCTGTGGCTGGCGCTGCCGGGCAACCGCCGCACCCAGGCGCAGGATTTCCCGGTGCTGCGGGTAGAGGATCTCACCGGGGAAGGCTTTATCGATCTCAGCCTTGAGATCTTCGCCGGCGAGATCGTCGGCCTGGCCGGGCTGGTGGGATCCGGGCGCACCGAGTTTGCGGAAACGCTCTACGGCCTGCGGCCGGTACGCGGCGGACGCGTCTGGCTGGAGAATCAGGACATTACCGCCGAGCCGGTAAGTTCACGCCTGGAAAAAGGGCTGGTCTACCTGCCGGAAGACAGGCAGGTATCCGGCCTGTTCCTCGACGCGCCGATCCGCTGGAACACGGTGGCGCTGAACGAGCCATCGATTTGGCAGCAGCGCAAGCGGGAGTCTGCGGTGGTGGAGCGTTATCACCGGGCGCTGGGGATCAAGCTCAATCATGCGGATCAAACCGTGCGGACGCTCTCCGGCGGCAACCAGCAGAAGGTGCTGCTGGCGCGCTGTCTGGAGGCCAACCCCTTATTGCTGATCGTTGATGAACCGACGCGCGGAGTGGACGTCTCGGCGCGCGCCGACATCTATCAGCTGATAAAAAGCGTGGCGGCGCAGAACGTGGCGGTGCTGATGATCTCAAGCGATCTTGACGAGTTCCCGGGCCTTGCGGACCGCGTGCTGGTGATGCATCAGGGCGTGCTCAGCGGCGAGCTGCCGCGCCACGCCGTCAGCCTCGACAGGATGATGGCGCTGGCGTTCGGAGGGCAGTCATGAAGACCTTGCTGAAAAACCGCGAGCTGAGCGCGTTCCTCGCCATTCTGGCGCTGTTCGCCGTGCTGGTGGCGCTGAATCCGTCCTACCTGAGTTTACAGACGCTGGGGATGATTTTCGCCAGCTCGCAGATCCTGATCCTGCTGGCCATCGGTGCCGCGCTGGTGATGCTGACCCGCAATATCGACGTGTCCGTCGGTTCCATCGTCGGGCTGTCCGCCATCGCCGTCGGCGTGGCGCTTAATAGCGGCTACAGCCTTCCCGTTTCCATTCTCTTCGCGCTGTCTATTGGCGCGCTGGCCGGGGCGTTCAACGGGTTCCTGGTGGTGGGGCTGCGCATCCCGGCGATTGTCGCCACCCTCGGCACGCTGGGGCTGTACCGCGGGGCAATGCTGCTCTGGACCGGCGGAAAGTGGATTGAAGGGCTGCCGCCCGGGCTGAAATCCCTCTCTGAGCCTGCCGCCATCGGCATTTCGCCGCTCGGCATGCTGGTGTTGATTATCGCGGTCACGGGCGCGTGGACGCTCTCGCGCACCGCGTTCGGGCGTGATTTCTACGCGGTGGGGGATAACCTCGCCGCCGCGCGACAGCTGGGCGTGGCGGTGAACCGCACCCGCATGATCGCCTTTACCCTCAACGGCATGCTGGCGGCCTGCGCCGGGATCGTCTTTGCCGCGCAGATTGGCTTTGTGCCCAACCAGACCGGCAGCGGGCTGGAGATGAAGGCCATCGCCGCCTGCGTGCTCGGCGGTATTTCGCTGCTGGGCGGCACGGGCACGCTGATTGGTGCGCTGCTCGGCGCCTTCTTCCTGACCCAAATCGACACCGTGCTGGTGCTGTTCAGGCTCCCGGCGTGGTGGAACGACTTTATCGCCGGGCTGGTGCTGCTGGGCGTGCTGGTGCTCGACGGGCGTCTGCGCCAGGCGCTGGCGCGCCATCAGCGGGCGCTGAAGTACGGCCGCTTCCAGCCGGGTAACAAAGGGGGAAAGCACGTCACCCCGTTTCCCAAACGCAAAAAAGAGGTGGCGTAAATGAGGCTTAACTGGGAAAGCGCGCTGCTGATTTTACTGGTGCTGGAGATCCTTCTCTTTGGCGCCATCAACCCGCGCATGCTCGACGTCAACATGCTGCTGTTCAGCACCAGCGACTTTATCTGCATCGGCATTGTGGCGCTGCCGCTCACGCTGGTCATCATCAGCGGCGGGATCGACATCTCCCTCGGTTCGACTATCGGCCTGTGCGCCATCGCGCTGGGCGTGATGATGCAGGCGGGGTGGCCGATGGCGGTCGCAGTTCCGCTGACGCTGCTGCTCGGCCTGCTGTGCGGATTACTTAATGCCGCGCTGATTCACTACACCGGCATCAGCCCGCTGGTAATCACCCTCGGCACGCTTTACCTCTACGGCGGCGGCGCGCTGCTGCTCTCCGGCATGGCGGGCGCGACGGGCTACGAGGGCATCGGCGGCTTCCCGGACAGCTTCACGGCGTTCGCTAACCTCACGGTGCTGGGTATGCCGATCCCGCTGGTGCTGTTCGCGGTGATTACCGTCTTTTTCTGGCTGATTACCCACCGCGGGCGCTTTGGTCGTCACCTGTTTTTGATCGGGCAAAACCCGCGCGCGGCGCGCTATGCGGCGCTGTCGGTGAACGGCATGCCCTACGCGCTGTACGGGCTGGTGGGCGTGGCCTCGGCGATTGCCGCGCTGGTGATGGTCTCCTATTTCGGCTCCGCGCGTTCGGATCTGGGGCGCGATTTGCTGATGCCCGCGCTCACCGCCGCCGTGCTCGGCGGGGCCAATATCTACGGCGGGTCAGGTTCGGTTGTCGGTACGGCGCTGGCGGCGCTGCTGGTGGGGTATCTGCAGCAGGGTTTACAGATGGTCGGCATCCCTAACCAGGTGTCGAGCGCGCTGTCAGGGGCGCTGCTGGTTGTGGTGGTGATGGGACGTTCGCTGAGTCTGCACCGCGAGTGGGTGCGTTCTCTCTTTAGAAAACTATCCGGAGCGTAAGATGAAAACAAAACTGATAGTCCTGGCAATGGCCCTCAGCTTCGCCTCGGCGCAGGCGGCGGACCGCATTGCCTTTATCCCGAAGCTGGTGGGCGTGGGGTTCTTCACCAGCGGCGGCAACGGCGCGAAAGAGGCGGGGAAAGACCTCGGCGTGGACGTGACCTACGACGGCCCGACCGAGCCGAGCGTCTCCGGGCAGGTGCAGCTCATCAATAACTTCGTTAACCAGGGCTATAACGCCATTATCGTCTCCGCCGTGTCGCCGGACGGCCTCTGCCCGGCGCTCAAGCGCGCGATGCAGCGCGGCGTCAAGGTCCTGACCTGGGATTCCGACACCAAACCGGAGTGCCGCAGCATCTACATCAACCAGGGGACGCCGGAGCAGCTGGGCGGCCTGCTGGTGGAGATGGCGGGCAAACAGGTCACCAAACCGAACGCTAAAGTGGCGTTCTTCTACTCAAGCCCGACCGTCACCGACCAGAACCAGTGGGTGAAAGAGGCGAAGGCCAAAATCGAGAAAGATCACCCCCAGTGGCAGGTCGTGACGACCCAGTTTGGCTATAACGACGCCACCAAATCCCTGCAAACCGCCGAAGGGATCTTAAAAGCGTATCCGGATCTGGATGCGATTATCGCCCCGGACGCCAACGCGCTTCCAGCGGCGGCGCAGGCGGCGGAAAACCTGAAGCGGGAAGGGGTGGCGATTGTCGGCTTCAGCACGCCGAACGTGATGCGCCCGTACGTTGAGCGCGGCACGGTGAAAGCCTTCGGCCTGTGGGATGTAGTACAACAGGGCAAAATTGCGGTCAACGTCGCCGATCGCCTGCTGAAAAAAGGCGATCTTAACGTCGGCGACAGCGTGGACGTAAAAAATATCGGCGCGCTGAAGGTCGAGCCGAACAGCGTGCAGGGCTACCAGTATGAGGCGAAGGGCAACGGCATCGTGCTGCTGCCGGAGCGCGTGGTGTTCACCAAAGAGAACATCAGCAAATACGATTTCTGACGGGGGAGCAAATGGCTGATTTAGACGACATCAAAGACGGCAAGGATTTTGGCATCGGCACGGCGCAGCAGAATGTGCCGTACACCCTGAAGGGCTGCGGCTCGCTGGACTGGGGCATGCAGTCCAGGCTTGCGCGCATCTTCAACCCGCAGAGCAACCGCACGGTGATGCTGGCCTTTGACCACGGCTACTTTCAGGGGCCGACCACCGGGCTTGAGCGTATCGACCTCTCCATCGCGCCGCTGTTTGGCGAAACCGACGTGCTGATGTGCACCCGCGGCATCCTCAGGAGCCTGGTGCCAGCCGCGACGAACAAACCGGTGGTGCTGCGCGCGTCCGGCGGTAACTCGATTCTGGGCGAACTGTCGAACGAGTGCGTGGCGGTGGCGATGGAGGACGCGCTGCGCCTGAACGTCTGCGCGGTGGCGGCGCAGGTGTATATCGGCAGCGAGTTTGAGCATCAGTCGATCAACAACATCATCAAGCTTGTCGATGCGGGCGCGCGCTACGGTATGCCGACGCTGGCGGTGACGGGCGTGGGGAAAGAGATGGCGCGCGACGCGCGCTATTTCTCGCTCGCCAGCCGCATCGCGGCCGAAATGGGGGCGCAGTTCGTCAAAACCTACTACGTGGACGAGGGCTTTGAAAAAGTGACCGCCAGCTGCCCGGTGCCGATCGTTATCGCCGGGGGCAAAAAGCTGCCGGAGCACGAGGCGCTGGAGATGTGCTGGCGGGCGATCGACCAGGGCGCGTCCGGCGTGGACATGGGGCGCAACATCTTCCAGTCCAGCGCGCCGCTCTCCATGCTGAAGGCGGTGAAAAAAGTGGTTCACGAGAACTGGAACGCCCGCGATGCGTTCCAGTTCTGGCAGGAAGAGAAACAGGGAGAAGCAAAATGAACGTGACGCTGGTGGAGATCAACATCAAGCCCGAGCGGGTAGACGAGTTTCTGGAGGTGTTTCGCGCCAACCACGAGGGGGCAATCCAGGAGCCGGGAAACCTGCGTTTTGACGTATTGCAGGATCCGAGGGTGAAAACCCGGTTCTTTATCTACGAAGCCTATAAAGACGAAGAGGCGGTGCTGGCGCACAAGCAAACCCCGCACTATCTGGCGTGCGTGGATAAGCTCGAAGAGCTGATGTCGGAGCCGCGCAAGAAACGCAGTTTTGTGGGGCTGTTGCCGGAGTAACAGGCGTTATAAAGGTTTTGTAGGCCGGGTAAGCGCTAGCGCCACCCGGCGTTGTTCAAGCCAGCGCCAGATCCGCAAGTATCGTAGCAAGCGCTTCGCGCGGCTCACCCTGAAGAGCCTGAAGGGGGAAGGGTAGCGCGGGTGTTTCCACTTTCCCCAGCATTTCTGCCGCTGCCGCTACCACCCGCAAACTACCATAATGGCGGAACAGCGCCCAAAGCGGCTCCAGCCGCTCGGATTGTGCCGACTCTTTCGAACGGGCAATCGCCAGCGCTGTTTGCGGAAACAACCCGCCGACCACCGAGTACCAGACGTCAAACCCGGCCTGCAGGGCGGAGGCCGCTCGCCAGTCACCGGCGATGCCCAGCGTGACGGTATCAGGAAGACGAGCGCGTACCTGCAACAGGTCCTCCGGCACGCGGCCAAGCTTAATGGACCCTATATTCGGCAGGGCCGCGGCGGCAAATAACAGTTCATCGCTAAACGAAAAACCGGTTGTGGCGGGATTATCGTAAATGCACAGCGGTACTGAGAGCTGGCGGGTCACCGTTTCATACAGATTAAATACTTCGTCTTCCGTTAATCGCTGGTACGACACGGGTGCCAGCAGCACGCCGGAGACACCTGCCGATTGCGCGTCGTCAGCTAGACGCAGAATATCGTCCAGCCGCAATGCGCCGATGCTGACGATGACCGGAATGTCATCAGCATGCGCCACCGCGCAGCGTGCGATCCGACCGCGCTCTTCAACGGTCAGATAGGCGTAACTTCCCGTTGAGCCCAAAATGCCCAGTGAATCCATACCAGCGTCGACCACGGGGCGCAGAAGATTGATGAAGGAGTGCTCGTCAAACGTCCCCTCTTTCAGGGGGGTTAACGGAAACGCGCTTAACCCGTGAAACATCGTGTTGTCCTCCTACAGCGTCAGCAGCTGAACCCGAGCCGTGGCTCCCGGCATCAGCCGCTGCAGGTTGTTGACCAGTTCTTCTCCTGCCTCTTCCAGTGCCGCAAGGGGCATCGACGGCAGGCTTTCAAGAATAAACCACATGGATTGTGCCTGCCTGTCCAGACGGGTACGTACCCCCTGTCGCCAGTTCCAGCGGCGGCAGGTGACGCCGAGATCGTCGCGCCAGATAACCTCGCCCGGTTCCGGATGTTCCATCACTGGTTGTCCCTCTTTGAAGGTATCAAACGGCTCGCTGCCGTCGGCCAGCGTCAGACGCGGCGCACCCGAATACGCCGCGAGATTTTCCCCGCCCACCGGAATGGCATAGCGAATACTCACCGCGTTATAGATATCTACGACCGGATCCAGCGACGGCAGCGAACCGTCTTTCAGTACCCGCTTGCGCAGGGCAGATGCCGAGCAGGGCGTGCGTTTCGGTTTCGCGCCGAAGGCTTTAAACACCTCATCCCAGTCTGAAAGGTGTGCATCAGCCCATGGCACATCATCATTCAACATCTGCTGGCAGGCCTGCGCCAACGCGGCGGGCGCAACCTCGGGGTGGGTTATCGGCGCAGCTTCAACCAGAATGCTCAGCGCCCGAAAGCCCGGGGCAATCCCGGCAAGATGCGAATCTATTGACGGCGTAACGAGAGACATAAATAATCCTGTATTGACTGTTTTATACCATGGTAGTGACCAATGACTGATAAAGTCAATATAATGACTTCGCAGGGTGCCGATGTTGCCCTGGTAAGCCTGGCCGTGGCAAACCGCATACGCAACTGGCGCAAAGAGAAAAAGCTGTCTCTGGACGAGTTGTCCCGCCGAGCAAGCGTTAGCAAAGGCATGTTGGTGGAGATCGAAAAGGGCGCAGCCAACCCCAGTATCGCCATCTTGTGCAAGCTGGCCGCCGCGCTCGGCATCTCCGTAGCGGATATCGTCAACGTATCCAGCGAGCCGCTGGTGCACGTTATCGAAGAGGCTGCGATTCCGGTGCTGTGGCAGGGCGCACAGGGTGGACGCGCCAGACTGCTGGCGGGAACCGCAGGCCCGGATATGATTGAGCTATGGCAGTGGGAGATGCAGCCGGGAGAGCGCTTTACCTCTCCGGGGCACCCGGCGGGAACCTTTGAGCTGCTGCACGTGAACGAAGGCGTTTTAACGTTGACGGTGGATGAGACGGTGACCCAGGTTAACGCTGGCGCATCGGCGGTGGCGAAAACGGAAGCGGCGCACGGATATGCGAACGAAGGCGATACCGTGCTTCGCTTCACCATGACGGTGGCGGAATTTCACCGATAAAAAGCAGCCCGGTGGCGCTACGCTTACCGGGCCTGCATGCAGTATTTTGTAGGCCGGGTAAGCGTAGCGCCACCCGGCGTTGATTACGCCTCTTCCACACTTATTCGCAGCGCTGCCAGCGCTTTACGCGCCGCTTTCAGCACCTGCTCGCACTGCTCAATCGTCAGCGTCAGCGGCGGTTCAATGCGGATGGTTTTCGAGTTGTTGAGCGTTCCGGCGACCAGCACCCGCTGGCGGAACATCTCGCTCGCGAAGCTATAGCCGGTTTCGTTATCGACAAACTCAATCGCCATCAGCATCCCTTTGCCACGCGCGTCCTGCACCAGGTCCGGATACTCCCGGCCTAGCTGACGGAAGCCGTCCAGCAGCATGTCACCTTTCTGCTCCGCCTGGGCGGGCAGGTTTTGCTCCAGCAGCACGTTGATGGTTGCCAGCGCGGCCGCACAGGCCAGCGGGTTACCGCCAAAAGTGGTGGTATGCAGGAACGGGTTGTCGAACAGCACCGAGAAGACCTCTTCAGTCGCAACCGTCGCACCAATCGGCATCACGCCGCCGCCGAGCGCTTTCGCCAGGCACAGGATGTCCGGCTGAACGTTTTCGTGCTCGCAGGCAAACATCTTGCCGGTGCGCCCCATCCCGGTCTGGACTTCGTCGAGGATCAGCAGCGCGCCAAACTCATCGCACAGCTGACGCACGGCGGGCAGATAGCCCTGCGGAGGGAGGATCACGCCGCCTTCACCCTGAATCGGCTCCAGGATCACCGCCGCCACGTCATCGCCGGTTTTACGGCATTCGCTCAGCACGGTGCGCATGGCGTTAATGTCGCCGAACGGCACGTGGCGGAAGCCCGGCAGCAGCGGCATAAACGGTTTGCGGAAGGTGGATTTGGCGGTAGCAGACAGTGCGCCCAGGGATTTACCGTGGAACGCGCCGCTGGTGGCGATAAAGGTGAATTTCCCGCGCGGCGACTGGTACGCTTTGGCGAGTTTAATCGCCGCTTCGACCGATTCCGTGCCGCTGTTGCTAAAGAAGCTGTACTTCAGTTTGCCGGGCGTTAAGGCCGCCAGCGTTTTCGCGAGCATAGCGCGAAGCGGGTCGAGCAGTTCCTGGCTATGGAGAGGTTGTTTCGCAAGTTGATTCTGTACGGCGGAAACCACAACTGGATTACGGTGCCCCACGTTGAAGATACCAAAACCACCCAGGCAATCGATAAACTCCTGTCCCTGGGTGTCGACAAGCGTGTTAAGACTCCCCGCTTGCCACTCTACGGCTCCGTAATCCCCGCCGGCGGTAACAGATTTGCGATACTCCAGAAAACCTGGATTGACGTGCTCTTTAAAGTAATCGATGACCTCTCGGTTAAGTTGTTTCATCTCCTCATGATCGAGCGTTCGCTTCTCAATGAGATTCAGTGCGTGCGCGGTACAGGCAAGAGCCGAGGCGCTGGAAGGTAACCTGTTCAAAATGTGCTCCCGGGGATCGCGTATCACATGATACTGGTTTAAGTATTGCAGGGATTACGCCACTTCAGATGACTTAACGAAAATCGGGATAAACGCCAGGTTAAAATAATGTTGCACAATATTTAATCATGCCGGAGCAACCGAAACGGGATTTAGCGGTACAGGACAAAAAGGGTAAATGAGGCCGGAAAAGCGCATCTGCACTAAAGAAGTGCATTGGCTGCAACTTAAGTGGGCATTAACTGGTCATGCTTTATAGGTAATTTCTTTGCGAAAGTATTTGAAATCAATGAATTATAAAATCGTACAAAAAATATGGTTTAAGTGAAATCTGCGATCTTCATCAAGTTTAACAACTAAAGATAAATTGTTTACCGCCGAAAAAACATTGACCCACAAAATTAACATTCAAATAACCTGCAAGGGATGCCCACGATGTCCTCTCCAACCTATGTCACCCAGAATGAATATCCTCTGGACGATGACACCACCTTAATGTCTACCACAGACGTCCACAGCTACATCACACACGCCAACGACACCTTTGTGCAGGTGAGCGGCTACCAGCTCGATGAGCTGACGGGCCAGCCGCACAATATGGTGCGCCACCCCGATATGCCAAAAGCCGCGTTTGCCGATATGTGGTACACGCTGCAGCAGGGCGAGCCGTGGAGCGGGATTGTCAAAAACCGGCGCAAAAACGGCGACCACTACTGGGTGCGTGCGAATGCGGTACCGATGGTGCGCCGCGGGCAGGTGACGGGCTATATGTCCATTCGCACCAAAGCCACAGCCGAAGAGATTGCGGCCGTGGAGCCGCTCTACCGGGCGCTGAACGACGGGAGCTGTAAGAAACGCGTGCACAAGGGGCTGGTGGTTGGAAAAGGCTGGCTGGGTAAACTGCCGGCAATGCCGCTGCGCTGGCGCGTGCGCAGCGTGATGGCGGCGCTTTTTGCCGTTCTCGCCGCCACGCTGATCGCGACTTCCGCCGGGTGGATGCCGCTCGTTGCTGCCGCGGTGGTGATGCTGCTGGGGACGCTGCTGTTTGAGCAACAGATTGTCCGCCCGGTAGAGAATGTGGCGCGACAGGCCCTGAAGGTCGCAACCGGTGAACGCAACAGCGTGCAGCATCTGAACCGCAGCGACGAGCTGGGGCTGACGCTGCGCGCGGTCGGGCAGCTGGGCCTGATGTGCCGCTGGTTAATCAATGACGTCTCGAGCCAGGTAGTGAGCGTCCGTGACGGCAGCGACAGGCTGGCGCAGGGAAATGAAGACCTGAACGATCGGACGCGTCAGACCGTGGCGAACGTGCAGCAGACCGTCGCAACAATGAACCAGATGGCCGCTTCCGTTCAGAGTAACTCTGAAACCGCCGCCGAGGTGGATAAACTCTCCGTGGCCGCGAGCAGCGCGGCGACGAAAGGGGGCAACGCGATGCAGACCGTCGTTAAAACCATGGATGACATTGCCGACAGCACGCAGCGGATTGGCTCGATTACCTCCCTGATTAACGATATCGCTTTCCAGACCAACATTCTGGCGCTGAACGCGGCGGTTGAAGCGGCAAGGGCAGGAGAGCAGGGAAAAGGTTTTGCCGTGGTCGCGGGCGAAGTGCGCCATCTCGCCAGCCGCAGCGCCAGTGCCGCCAATGATATTCGTAAACTGATTGATGCCAGCGCCAGCAAGGTGCAGTCCGGCTCTGAGCAGGTTCACGCCGCAGGCCGCACGATGGATGATATCGTGGTGCAGGTGAAAAACGTGACGCAGCTTATCGCCCAGATCAGCCACGCGACCTCCGAGCAGGCAACCGGGCTGTCAGAGTTGACCCGCGCGGTGGCTGAACTCGACAGCATTACGCAGAAAAACGCCGACCTGGTCGAGGAGAGCGCCCACATTTCTGCAATGGTGAAGCACCGCGCCGGACGCCTAAAGGATGCGGTGACTGTGCTCCACTGAGTCAGTAATGTTCCAAAAAAGCCGTTTATACCGTAGGGAATAAACGGCTTTTTATTTTTCTGATTGTGACTATTAATGTGGTTTATTGTTAATTTAATATTAAATAACTAAAGAAAGTGCCTCAGTTATTTATTCCTGCCTAAGTCAGTTCTTCAGAATGCTATTTCGAAAATACCCCGTTTGACGGTCTGGTAACGATCGATGAGGCCATATTAATAGCCTGCACCTATGCATTGCGGGGGTTATGAAATAAAAAAACGATCAAACTCATAAAGTTAGCGAAATCGTTACCGATAACAGCGATCGTCTGAGAAATAATCACATCGATGGAGAAAATATGTTCTTACATGACGTAAAGATCGGCACGAAATTATTTCTGGCGTTCGGGTTCTTTATTGTCCTGATGGCCATCAGTGCGAGCCTGTCTCTGCTGAGCCTGAACCGGGCTAATAACGGGATGCAATCGATTATTACCAGTGATTATCCGACCACGGTAAAAGCGAACCAGTTAATCGATAACTTCCAGGAATTTATTAGCACTCAACAGCTGATGCTGCTGGACGAGCAGGGCACCTATACGGGGCAATCTCAGCAGCGCCTGAAAGAGATCAGCGAGCACATCACGGTGATCCTGGGCGAGCTGAACAACGCGTTGCAGGATCAAAAGTCTCAGCAGGTTCTGGCGGAGATCCGCAGCGTGCGCCAGCAGTATCTGGACTCGCGCTACCGCATTCTGCAGGCGGTGCAGAACAACAATCGTGCGGGCGCTATTCAGGAGATGATGACCACCACCCTCGCCGTGCAGCAGGCTTATAAAGCGAAGGTGAAGGAGCTGATTACCATTCAAAACAGCGAGATGCAGAGTGCCGGCGCGCAGGTGGAAGGGGATTTCAGGTCTAACCGCCTGCTGCTGATCCTGCTCACGCTCTTTAGCGTTGCGGCAGGCAGCCT
Organism: Enterobacter sp. R-1.6.2; assembly: GCF_035064085.1. NCBI lineage: Bacteria > Pseudomonadati > Pseudomonadota > Gammaproteobacteria > Enterobacterales > Enterobacteriaceae > Enterobacter > Enterobacter sp. R-1.6.2. Next base: position 13,013 of record NZ_JASEYI010000010.1, on the reverse strand, counting down.
GATTGGCTGGTTTATCGTGCGCGCTATCACTCGTCCGCTCGGCGAGGCGGTGCATTTTGCAAAAGCCATTTCTGAGGGCGATCTGACGGGCAGCATCACGCCACATGGTAAAGACGAAACGGGTCTGCTGCTGCATGCGCTGATGGAGATGAAAACGCGACTGCTGGACATCGTGCAGCAGGTGCAAACCGGCTCGGAGAATATCTCCAGCGCAGCCGCGCAGATTGTCGCCGGGAACCAGGATCTGGCCGCGCGCACGGAAGAGCAGGCAAGTTCTGTAGAACAGACCGCCGCCTCGATGGAGCAGATCACCGCGACGGTGAAAAATACCGCCTCGCATACCGGGGAAGCGACCAACCTCTCGGCGGATGCCGCCACGGTGGTCAAAAACAACGGCGAGATGATGAAGCAGGTGACCAGCAAAATGCGCCTGATTAACGAGACGTCGAACCGGATGTCCGACATTATCGACCTGATCGACGCTATTGCTTTCCAGACCAATATTCTGGCGTTGAACGCGGCGGTGGAAGCGGCGCGCGCCGGCGAGCACGGTCGCGGCTTTGCGGTGGTGGCGGGTGAAGTTCGCCAGCTTGCCCAGAAGAGCGCGTCGTCTGCCAGCGAAATCCGCGAGCTGATTGAGAGCTCTACCAGCCAGACCCAGGACGGGATGAACCTGGTTGAAAAAGCGAGTGCGCTGATCAACGGGATGGTCGGCAACGTGGAAGAGATGGACGTGATCCTGCGCGAAATCCGCCAGGCCAGCCACGAGCAGACGGAAGGTATCTCGCAGATTAACAGCGCGATTGGCCTGATTGATGCCACCACCCAGCAGAACTCCGCGCTGGTGGAGGAGTCCGTCGCGGCGGCGGCATCGCTTAACGAACAGGCGATGCACCTGAAGGAGCTGGTACGCGTCTTCCGCGTGAGCGAGCACGCTCCGGCTTAGTCCAGCTGGGAGATCTCGAGCGCCGCGCGGTCAATAACGCCGATAATCTGCTTGAGCTGCGCGTCGCTGAGCTCTCCCTGATTCACCTTCAGGTCTAACACCGCTTTGAAGTTATCCAGCGCCCGCTTCATCTGCGGGTTTTTGCGCAGCTGAAAACCGACGGAACGCGCTTTGATACGCACCTGGATCTGTTCCAGCTGTTCCCGGTTTTCGTCCAGCCAGCGTTGTCCTTCAGCGGTAATCGCAATCTTCTTACGACCGTTATCTTCTTCCGTAATGGTGATAAAGGTCTGATCCTGAAGATAATCCAGGGTCGGGTAGATCACCCCTGGGCTCGGGGTGTAGTTCCCCTGGGTCAGATTCTCGATCTCTTTGATCAGCTCGTAGCCGTGGCTCGCGCTGCGGGTCAGGATATCCAGAATCACCAGCCGCAGATCGCCGTGGCCGAAAAAGCGCGGTCGGCGCCCGCCGCTGTCGTGTTCGTGTCGCATAGTAGTTCTCTTAATTTGATATATCTAAACTATATCTAAGATATATTCAGATGCAATCTAAAAGATCTTGCATTTTTACTTACTAGTAATCATTATCATTTGGATAATTGATTTAGATATATCGTATTCACCAGAGAAGGGGCTAAAAATGGCATCTACCCGTTACCCACAGCGTGTTCGTAATGACCTGCGCTTTCGCGAGCTGACGGTGCTCCGCGTTGAGCGCGCCAGCGCGGGTTTCCAGCGCATTGTTTTAGGCGGCGAGCAGCTGGAGGGCTTTAGTTCCCGCGGTTTCGACGACCATACAAAAGTCTTTTTCCCGGCTCCTGGGGCGGTATTTGTACCGCCGGTGGTCACCGATGAAGGCATCGACTGGGGTGACGGCGTACGTCCTCAGACGCGCGACTACACGCCGCTGTACGACGAGGCAAACCATGAGCTGGTGCTCGATTTCTTCGTTCATGACGGCGGCATTGCCAGCCGCTGGGCGGTCGAGGCGAAAGCGGGCGACAGGCTGACCATCGGCGGTCCGCGCGGTTCGCTGGTGGTTCCGGAGGATTACGCCTGGCAGCTGTACGTGTGCGACGAGTCCGGCATGCCCGCGCTGCGTCGACGCCTGGAGAGCATTGCTAAACTGCCGGTTCGCCCGGAAATTCATGCGGTTGTGACGGTCGGAGACGATTCTTATAAGGCGTATCTGGCGCACCTGAGTGAATTCAACATCACCTGGGTGGTGGGCCACAGCGAGCAGGCGGTAGCGGACCATCTGGCGGCGCTGACCGTTCCAGAGGAAGATTACTTCATCTGGCTGACCGGGGAAGGGAAGGTAGTGAAGACGCTGAGCCGTCAGTTTGAAACCGACGCGATTGACCAGCAGCTGGTGCGTGCCAGCGCATACTGGCACGCCAAATAATCAGGCGGCGGAATCCAGCTGCGCTTCGCTCACCTGATGTTCGAGCGAGGCGCGGACCTCGTGCAGGGCTTTCTCCTGCTGAGCGAAGTACGCTTCCATATTGTTCAGCGACGAGACCAGAAGCCAGGACTCCTCTTTCTCCAGCTCCGCCAGCTCGTTCACTAAAATGTCGATTTGCTCGCGAACCTGCGCCATTTTTTTGCGGATACGTTCCAGATCGTTCAGCCTGTCGCTTGCCATCAATGGCTCAAAGCCCTGCTGCAGCCGGGCCACCAGTGAGCGAATGGTTTTAACGTCGCCACGCTGCTTCGCCTGGTTGAGCTGGACCATCATCGCGTTAGCTTCCTCTTTCAGGTCGTCCGCCACCAGATCCGGATGGCAGAGCTTGCTCGCCTGCCGCCAGAGGCGCTTGAGCTCGTTCCGATCCTCTTCCGAGAGATCTTTCCCTTTGCGCAGCCGCACTTCGGCATCGTGATGCTGCTCGCGATACTTCTCGTACTCTTCGTTAGCGTCGTCGCGCGCCTGACGCGCAGGCTCCTCTTCGCGCGTTAAGCCGCTCTCCAGCTCCAGCGCTTCGGCCAGCAGGTTGGCAATCAGATTGCTTTGCTGTTCCAGATGCTTACGCGCCTCAGCGGCCTGCACGGAGTCGGCCGGGAGATCGCGCCAGCGCTGGGTGAGCGTCGCCAGCACCTCTACCGCCTGCGCCATATAGCGCTGGCAGCGACGGTAATCTTCCTCGCGACGACGCGCTTCCGCCTGCTGACGGCGCAGATTGAGCTCGGCCAGCGTTTTACGCAGGGCGAGGATCTGCTGCATCAGCGGTCCGAGGCGAGAAAAATAGAGATCGTTGAACTCATCAAGCTGCTGCACCCGGGCGTTGCGCCGGTCAATCAGATCGCGCAGACGCTCTTCCAGTGCCTTTAGCTCCAGCTTGCTGGCGGCCACCTGCGGATCGCGCCACTGGGTCACGGCGCGCTGGCCCTGCAGCCAGGCGGTAATTGCCGCCATCGCAGCGGTGTAGTTCTTCTCCTCAAGCGCCACGACGATTGCCTGCAGCTCATCGTCAAACGCTTCATTTTTCAGGCGTGTCAGCTGGCTCTGGATGATGTCGTCATCTTCCAGTTCAATGGCATTTTTAATGATTTCTAGCCGTTTGATCGGTGTGCTCATGATGCCTTTCGCTTTGGCGCTTAAGTATTTGAGTTAAGGTTAGTTGTTGTAAAAGCTACAGGAAATAATACACACGGATGATGATCGGCGCGATGGGGGATTTCTTTAATGAGTTGATGTGTGGTGCTCTCATTATGGGGTAAACCCGATAGAGCGACATGCCACACCTTCACCAGCCCTGTTAATGTGCGTCGATTCTCTTTTTCCCCTGCCTCGGGTTTTTCCGTGTCCTACCCGAAAGCGAGCGCCCCACCTTTGGTGGCGAATGCATCCGACCCACCCTCAATTAACCTCGCTGTAAATCCCCGCCACGCGCCCCACCGTTTTTATCTCGTCGATACCGCATTCAAACGGAACCTTGCCGCCCGCCACGTGGAGTTTTTTACCCGGCAGCAGCGTGAGGTCGCGGATGCTGGCGGTGCCTTCAATCTCAACCAGCCACAGGCCGTCGGTTAACGATGCTTCTTTTTCAATAAAGTGCAGCTTTCCCTCCGCCCGAACGGCGATGCCGCGAGCCAGCGGTTTGCTAAAGAAACCAGAGTCAATACTCAAAGTGGTATTTTCTTCCAGCTTTCCATCACTCAGTGTGAATGTGGAAACCGAAACCGGATCGCCCGGCGCGGGGTGACCTTCAAACTGTGCACCTTGTCCGGTCATCAGCCAGCGAAGGCTGGCACCGGTGTCCAGCGCGCACTGAACCGCAAAATCGTAAGAGACGGTACCGCGCGCGTAGCGGTTCTGAAGCGAGCTGGCGGCGATATTAAAGTGCCGGGCCAGCTGGATTTTCTGCGTGAAACCATATACCTGACAGATTCTATCGAGTAACTCTTCATTATTCACTTGAGAATCTAAAATCAAAATATATTCCTTTGGGTGTTTACTAATACTCATTTGGGTATTAGTATTATTACAAATTCGGGCAATCAGCGGCAGGCGTTGGCAAACAGAGGCTAATGATTGCAGACATTATCAAAATGGGAATCATGCAGCATGGCATCTGAAATCGCAATCATCAAACGGCGGAAAAAACCGTGCTGTGCCCGTTTTCAGCGCACTAGCGTGCGTGAGTTTACGCGAGGGGAGATATGGCGATAGAAGCTGCCCGTGCAAGGGTTCCACTTAGCGTGGGAGCTCGCCTTAGCGGGCTTAACCACGTCGCTGAACTGCGCGCCCGATACGGGAGCGATAGCGGAAAAGAGCTGGCGCGGTTTATGGCTGAGCTGCGCGATAAGCGCGATCCCTGTTTTGAGGAGAACAGCAGGGCGCTGGCCGCCCTCTTTTTCCTGGCGAGATTGCCCGTCGCCCGTCATGAGTGCGAGCTCAGTGAGCTAACCACAGAGGAGAAAAGGGCGCTGATTAACGCCATGAATCATTTTCGTGCTGTCGTGAGTTTATTTCCTGAACGGCTGACCATGCCGATATAACCCAACCCAAAAACTAATGGCGTAAACCCGCCGGGCATCCTTTTGCCTGAATTTAAGGAGAACGCGTGATGCGAAACAGTGAAAACCGCCCTTATCCGACCGGAAGTGAAGAACTGAAGCGCCTGCTGGCAGAGGCAAAAACAGAGGAACGATGCGCGCGAGCCCTCGCGGTCTCCCTGCGTCTGGAGGCCCTGGCGAGCCATATCTACAAAACCGGCATGAGCGGAGAAGACGTTGCCGAACTGCTGTGCCACGAGGCGGCCCGCTACGAGCGTGAATCCCAGGAGCTGCACTGATGGCCGATTTTATCGATCTTGCGCAGGCGCGCGAGCAGGAGGACAGAGAGCGGTACATTAATCGCGCCCGCAGACGACCCGCATCGCCTTCGCGTTTCCTCTGCGAGGACTGCGAGGCGCCGATACCGGAGGCGCGCCGAATAGCGGTGCCCGGCGTAGCCCTGTGCGTAACCTGCCAGGAGATCGCAGAGATAAAAAATAAACACGTCCGGGGAGGATAAGTTGGCTACGTCATTTGCTTATCCGTGGAATGCCCCACGGTCGGCCATTGCCAGCCCTTATCTCACCCATGCCCAACAGCAGCGCCGCGATCGCCTTTTCGCGGCGCTGCAGCAGGCAAGAATTGCCCTCTCACAGCAGCCTGACTGCGTACGCTTCGAGGTCTGGCGCACGGTTGACGCCCTCGAACAGCATAGGGGCAGCCCGCAGGCTAACGCCTTTTTGATCCGCTTCTGCAAAAGGATGTTACCCCGTCTGAGGCGGGTCTCTGAACGCTATGCCTGCACAGGCCTGCACGACGAGGTCTCGAGGGCCGTGTTTGACGGCCATTTCGACACCAAGCTTCTGCAATACCTCGCCTCGCGGATGGTCGAACTGGTGGCCCGCTATAACCGCCTTCCGGATATGTCCCGCGCGGACATCGACCTGCTGGCCGCAGATATCGCCAGCTTTATTCGCGGCGAGCTGGCGAATATTAACGATGCTGAGATGGGTGAATACCAGACGCTGTACGTCTGGTATCAGCGCGCCGGACTGATCGCCCGACAGTTCAACGTGTCGCCTCCGCACTGGGAGCGGGTGTCGAAGACGTTTTTCAACAAAGATGACGTTGCCGCGGCGGTGATCCGCATGTTTTCCGAGGCGTGGTGGTGCGGGCGCCTGCGTCGGGTCGCGGCTGCCTGGCGCGAGCATTTGCAGATCGCCCTCGGCAACGTCAGCAAGCGAAAAGCGGCGTATGCGAGCAAACGCTGCGTGACCGAGTGGCGCGAGCAGAAGCGCCGCACCCGCGAATTTCTCAAGGGCATGGAGCTGGAAGATGAAGAGGGCAACCGCATCAGCCTGATTGAAAAATACGACAGCTCGGTGGCCAACCCGGCGATACGTCGCTGTGAACTGATGACCCGCATCCGCGGGTTTGAAAATATCTGTGAGTCGCTGGGCTACGTGGGCGAGTTCTATACCTTAACCGCGCCCGCGCAGTATCACGCGACGCTGAAATCAGGCTTCCCCAACGCGAAGTGGAACGGGGCCAGCCCGGCGGATACGCAAATCTACTTTACCCGCCTGTGGGCGCGCATCCGGGCAAAACTGCACCGGGACGGGCGCCGTATCTTTGGTATCCGCGTTGCGGAACCCCATCACGACGGTACGCCCCACTGGCACATGCTGATGTTTATGCTGCCGGAAGACGTCGAATGCGTTCGCCGGATTATCGGGGATTATGCCCGGCAGGAGGATGCCGTTGAGCTGCAGAGCGAAAGCGCCAGACAGGCGCGCTTTCACGCGGACGCGATCGATCCGCAGAAAGGCAGCGCTACCGGCTATATCGCCAAATACATCTCAAAGAATATCGACGGCTATGCGCTCGATGGCGAGACCGATAACGAAAGCGGTGGATTGCTGAAGGAGACGGCGTCCGCCGTGTCGGCCTGGGCAGGACGCTGGCACATTCGCCAGTTTCAGTTCATCGGCGGCGCGCCGGTAACGGTCTACCGCGAGCTGCGACGTCTGGTGGATGCCGAGGCCGCGCGCGGTCTGAGCGTTGAGTTTGCCGCCGTCCAGGAGGCTGCCGACGCCGGGGACTGGGCGGGTTACGTTACTGCGCAGGGCGGGCCGTTTGTGCGTCGCGATGATTTACAGGTGCGCACGCTGTATGAGCCGCGCGCCGGGTTTAACCAGTACGGCGAGGAAACGGTCCGCATCCGCGGCGTGTACGATTCTGCCGTTGGCGCGGGCAGCCCAGTTTTAACCCGGCTCACGCAGTGGAAAATTGTGCCGAAGCGGGCCGCGGATCTTAAGGACGCGCCCGTATCCTCTCGGAGTTCTGTCAATAACTGTACGCAGACCGATCTTTCTCAACCCCTCAGCCGACGTGCGAGGCGGGCGTTAACCGAACGCATCAAATTCATCCGCCCTGGCGCGACAGCGCCCGTCGTCTTCGCGAGCGACCCGCAGAACGGGGTACCGGAGAAGGTGATCGATGAGATACGGCTCGCCACCGGGATAGCCATCAGCCGGGCAGAAGCCCTGCATCTGATGGCGGGAGGCATCAGCCGCTTTAACGATAAATGGTGCAGGGGCGCAGCTGACGGATCGCTATTTCCGGCACCGTGTTCTTACCAGCAAAAGGCGCGGAAAATCCTTGAACGTATTGGGCTTTTAACGGATCTCTTCGCTCAGAGGGCACGCTAATCTCCATCCATATCATGTACATACCGTGAAGGGTTCTGATTTTTCGCTTCACTCTTTTTGTGAATACGTGCTACTGTATGTTTATACAGTATCTCGTGGTGGAGGTTGTGTGGACAGAGAGTTGAACGAGCAGGTCATGATTGAACGAGTCGAGCTGATTGCGCGACTGACGACGGAAGGAACGTGTCAGGAAAGAGATCGTGAGATTGCCCTGAATTTGATTGCTGAGATTGCGCGGGGAAATTTAATCAAGAACAACGCATTTACCGTTGTGTTCTCAGCATCGCCTGTTCCGGAACGAATCAAAAAAGAGGGCAACGTTCGGGTGAACATTACTCTCGATAAAGATCAGCAGATTGACCCTGCCGTCGTTGAGGCCTTTCAGTGCGAACTGACCCGCAGAATACGCTCCCTGTTTCCGTCATCGCGGGTGAACGTGAAAATCGGATCGGTGACGGGGGTCGAACTCCAGGGGCTTGAAAAAGAAGCCGATCGCGAGGCGCTGGACGCTATCCTCCGGGAAGTCTGGGAAGACGAGAGCTGGCGCTAGCCCCGGCGTCATCACCCGTACCAACACCCTCATTCCTGTTTTGCGCTTCCGTTGAACCACGCTTCGCCGCTCGCGGACGATCTGTTGTGCCCGCGATTGTCCATCCGTCAGCGATAGCGAAAAGCCTGCTGGCCCGGGAAACTCTACGGTACCTGGAAACCGGATGTTGGGAGCGTCTGATGAAAATCTATGCAATGCAAGGGGACACGCTTGATGCCGTTTGCGCCCGCTTTTATGGGCGCACGGCTGGCGTCGTTGAAGCCGTTCTGAAGGCCAATCCTGGCCTCGCGGAGTTAGGCGTTATCTTGCCTCACGGCACGCCGGTAGAGATGCCGGAGGTGAATAGCGCCCCCACAAAAGAATCCGTAAACCTATGGGACTGAGCCTGGAGAAAATCACCACGTTTATCGCCTACTGGCTGGCCATGGCGCTGGCATGGTTCGGGGCGATGTCTCCTGAAAAAGTCGCGCTGTACGTGGGGAGTCTGTGCGCCATTTTTACCGCATTAACGAATTACTGGTTTAAGCGAAAAACCTGGCGCTATCTCCAGTCTCTTGGCCTCGATAAGAAGAGCATTCGTGAACTCAATCATTAAGCGTTGCAGCGTCGCCGGCGTGCTGGCCCTGGCGGTGCTGATGCCTGACTTTCGATTACTGAAAACGTCCCCGGAAGGATTGGCGTTGATTGCCGATCTCGAAGGATGTCGCCTCTCGCCCTACCGGTGTAGCGCCGGCGTATGGACGTCCGGCATTGGCCACACGGCAAACGTTGTGCCGACGCGGGACATTACCGAGCGTGAGGCTGCGGTAAATCTGGTCGCTGATGTGCTCAATGTTGAGCGGCGTCTGGCGGCATGTGCGCCAGTAGAGATGCCGCCCCGGGTCTATGACGCGCTGGTGAGTTTTACCTTTAATGTCGGCGCAGGCGCCGCCTGCCGTTCGACGCTGGTGTCCTTTATCAAACGTAAACAGTGGGTGCAGGCATGCGGGCAGCTTACCCGCTGGGTGTACGTCAACGGCGTCAAAAATGCCGGGCTGGAAAACCGTCGCGTCCGCGAGAAGGCCTGGTGCATGAAGGGGCTGCCATGAGAACGCTCATGCTGGCGCTGGCCGGGCTGCTGGCCATCGCGCTGTGGCTTCGTCATGACAACCTGAACCTGTCCCGTTCCTTAGCTACGGCCAATCGGGTCGCCAGCGAGCAAAAAACGGCCCTCGCCACGCTTAATCAGCAGCTGTCCCTGTCGCAGCGGATGGCCAGAGCAAATGAAAACGCCCAGGTCAGGCTCCGTGAGGAGCTTGTCACGGCGGGCGAGGAGGGGGCAAGACGGGAAGCGACTATCGGGAAATTACTCAATGAAAATGAAGCGTTACGCCGCTGGTATACCGCTCAGCTGCCTGATGCTGTCCGCAGGCTGCACACCCGCACCGCCTGCGCCTCCGCAGCACATTGTTTACAACGCCTGCCCGAAGGTGAGCCGCTGCCCGATGCCGGGGAGCGAACCCGCCACTAACGGCGATCTCAGCGCGGATATTCGCAGGCTGGAATACGCCCTTATCGCCTGCGCGCTGCAGGTTGAAACCATTAAAGACTGTCAGGATAAACTCGATGCACAAACTCAAGAGCCTGCGTCAGGCATTAATTGACGCGATCCCCCAACTCAATGCCAACCCGGAGCGCCTGCAGATGTCGGTCGGAGGCGGCAATATTGACGCCCGCCAGGCCTCCTCGCTCTCCTTTGAAAAACGGTATGCGCTGAACGCGAAGGTTAGCGGCTTCACCGGCGACAGCGAGGGATTTTTCGTCCCGGTGCTGGCCTGGCTTCGGGAAAACCAGCCGGATATTTTTACCCTCGATGAAGGACGCAAAAACGGTTACACCTTCGCGATCGTCTTAAACGATGACGATACGATGGATATCACCATCAGCGTGCAATTAACCGAGCGAATTCTTGTTTCCCAGGAGCAGGGCGCTCTCCACGCGACGTATTCCCCCGAGCCGCCGCTGCCGGAGCCCGTTACGCGTCCGAAGGCGCTATACGTCAACGGCGAGCTGGTCAGCCAGTGGGAGGACTAATTTCCCCGCGCTGAAGGCCACCTGGCGCCTGCCGTCTGGACCGCTTGTTGTATCATCCCGCAGAAAACCGCGTCTCGTTGCTGCCGTTCCTCCTGAACGGCATTCTCTTCTCATGAATACATTAACTTCCATGAACGGCATCGCTCGCGCGATCCGCAATCTTATTCGTATCGGTGTTGTGACCGATGTTGACCTCAGCAGAGGGCTTTGTCGTGTCCAGACCGGCGGGATGAAAACCACCTGGCTGAACTGGCTCACCTGTCGTGCGGGACGTTCGCGCGTCTGGTGGGCCCCTTCCGAGGGAGAGCAGGTGCTGCTGCTGGCCATCGGCGGCGAGCTTGATACCGCCTTTGTGCTGCCCGGCATTTTCTCTGACGACCATCCGGCGCCGTCCGGGTCACCTGATGCGTTCCACGTCTCGTTTCCTGACGGGGCGGTCATCGAGTACGAACCCGGTCACGGGGCGCTGACGGTTACAGGCATTAAAACGGCCGACATTACCGCCTCTGAATCGCTGACCGCCACCGTGCCGGAGGTGAGGGTGATGTCAACGTCCCGCATCACGCTGGATACGCCTGAAGTGGTGTGCACTAACAAGTTAATTACCGCCTCTCTTGAAGTGCAGAAGGGCGGTGTGATGGCCGGAAATATTGAGCATTCCGGCGGTAAATTCACCTCCAACGGGGTGCAGGTGGATAACCACGCGCACGGCAGTGTGCAAAGCGGCGGAAGCTGGACTAAGGGGACACAATGACGGTGCGTTACAGGGGGATGAACAGGCAGACCGGGCTGAGCATTTCAGAGGCTGAACACATCCGGCAAAGCGTGTGCGACATTCTGGTTACGCCGATCGGTTCGCGGGTCATGCGCCGGGAATACGGCTCGCTGCTGGCGGCGATGATCGACAGGCCGCAGAGCCCGGCGCTGCGACTGCAAATCATGGCCGCCTGTTATTCCGCCATCCAGAAATGGGAGCCGCGAATAAGCCTGACGGCCATCACATTCGAGCGTTCGGAGAACGACGGGACGTTGTATGTCGATATCACCGGCACGCGCCCGACCTCCGGACAATCCTTTTCTATCACCATTTCACTGAGTTAAACGCTATGGCTATTGTTGATCTGAGCCAGCTCGCCGCGCCTGATGTCGTGGAGGAGGTGGATTATGAAACGCTGTTGGCAGAACGAAAGGCCACCTTTGTCTCCCTCTATCCGGAAGAGGAGCGAGAGGCGATTGCACGGACGCTGACGCTGGAATCCGAGCCGATTGTGAAGCTTCTGCAGGAGAACGCCTACCGGGAAGTTATCTGGCGCCAGCGGGTTAATGAGGCTGCGCTGGCCGTGACGCTGGCCTATTCTTCCGGTCACGATCTGGACGTTATTGCGGGAAACAATAATACCGAACGCCTGACCATCACCCCGGGCGATGACACTACCATTCCGCCAACGGCTGCCGTCATGGAGTCTGATGCCGACCTGCGGCTGCGTGCGCAGCAGGCCTTTGAAGGGTTGAGCGTCGCGGGGCCGGTTGGAGCCTATGAATATCATGGTCGAAGCGCCGACGGACGGGTCGCTGACGTTTCGGTTGAAAGCCCTCAGCCCGCATACGTGACGATTTCGGTGTTATCCCGTGAGGGTGATGGTACCGCTCGTCCTGAACTACTGGCGGTTGTTGAAAAAGCGCTTAACGCTGAAACCGTCCGCCCGGTCGGCGATCGTGTAACTGTCCAGTCAGCAGAAATTGTGCCTTACAAGATAAACGCAACGCTCTACGTTTATCCCGGACCAGAAGCTGAACCCATCAGGCAAGCTGCAGAGCAGAAGCTGCAGAATTATATCAGCGCGCAGCATCGCCTTGGACGCGATATTCGTCTCTCGGCCATCTATGCAGCACTTCACGTTGAAGGCGTGCAGCGCGTGGAACTGGAATCTCCCCACTCTGACATTGTACTGAGTAAGTCGCAGGCCTCGAACTGTACCTCGTATCAGATAGCGATCGGGGGTTCGGATGAGTGAAAGGCTGTTACCCGTTGGATCCTCGCCGCTGGAAGTCGCCGCTGCCGCTGCGCTCTCGAATATTGAGCGTGTGCCGGTACCTCTACGCACGTTATGGAACCCCAGCGCGTGCCCGGTAAATTTACTTCCCTACCTGGCATGGGCGCTGTCGGTAGACCGTTGGGATGAGGCGTGGCCGGAGAGCACCAAACGCAGCGTCATTATGTCCTCGTTTTTCGTCCATCAGCACAAAGGAACCATCAGCGCATTGCGTCGTGTGGTGGAACCGCTTGGCTTTTTGATTGAGGTGCGCGAGTGGTGGCAGCTCGGTGAGGAGCCTGGCACATTCCGTCTGGTTGTCGGTGTGCTTGATAACGGCATCACTGACGAAATGTATCAGGAGCTTGAACGGCTCATTGAGGATGCCAAACCGGCAAGTAGACACATGACCGGGCTGGCTATCAGCCTGAGCTCAACGGGAGAGTTTTATGTCGGCGCAGGATGCTATCACGGCGATGCGCTGGCTGTTTACCCCTATACCACTGAGGAACTTATTGTCAGTGGTGATTATTACCCGGCCTCGGCCATCCATTTGATTGATAACCTGAGAGTGAACGCATGACCGCAAAATATTTGGCACTGTTGCAAAGTTAGCGATGAGGCAGCCTTTTGTCTTATTCAAAGGCCTTACATTTCAAAAACTCTGCTTACCAGGCGCATTTCGCCCAGGGGATCACCATAATA
>NZ_JASEYI010000009.1:177119-182015 GCF_035064085.1 Enterobacter sp. R-1.6.2 | reverse complement strand
CGCTTACCGCTCATGGGCACCTCTCTTTAAGTCATCTTAAATGACTCTGAGGTGTCTGTTAAACGCGTGGCGATTCAAAATTTGTTTTTCCCGAAGCATTTTCACCGATAATTGTATTCACTGAGCCTTTAACAAAGTAGAAATTTGAGCTTCGAAAGTTTTTATAGTTTCTAATAGCTAATTTATTGATATACATAGTAATCGATTGGGCCCTTAGCATAGTTTTACTACACATTAGATTACTCCATAGCCACCAGAAGCACAAAGCCATCGAGTTCAAAAGTCTAGTTAAGTCAAGTAAAAGCAATGTAGTTTACAAAAATGACTAAAAGAAAAGATATAATACCACATTGAAATTATATTATAAAAACCAATATAACGGTTAAAACACTTTTAAATCAATAGATTACACTGGATAAAAATTAATATTGACGATGCAACATAACTATCGGATATTAAATGAACAAAAAATTTCAGACACATCCTAACAATGATCTTGATACTTACTGACAGTAACGATGTTCATGCAGATGTAGTTTCGATGAAACTCGGTGATAACTATTTCCGTTTGAATTTAGATATAGAAGCCCTTAAAGATACCAAAATTAGCTTTGATGGCTCTGAATGGACTATCTCCCAGAACGGAAAAACAATCAAAAATTCATCCGTAAAATGTGTTTGGCCAAGGCGGGTATCTGTTCAAGTCAATTCTGAACAACAGCAAGATCAAAGTAATGGTTTGAGATTATGGCGATCTGAATGGAATAAAAGCCTTTTTGGCCTATATAATGCATTATCTGAAAGTTGCTGGTTTAATCATGTAAGAGATGCAACTCTCGCTGATAACAAGTATTTTCAACATAAAATAGCTAATGAAGTTGGGTTCAATAATCCAGCATTTATAACTTCAAACTCCAAAGAAGACCTCAATAATTTCTTAACTACTTATCCTGATTCGGTTGTTAAATTCATGTCGCAAGATATGTATGTCTCTGAATCAGGTGAGATATTAGGTCTATATGTAAACAAAATCACTTTAGAACAATTAGATAGTTTCGCAAACGATTCAGAAAACCCAATTACTCTTCAAAAATATGTTAATAAAAAATTCGAAGTTAGATACACAGTAATTGAAGATGAACATTTTGCTTGTGCTATAGACTCTCAGCATTCAAACAAGGCAAAAGTAGACTGGCGTAGATACGATATACCTAATACACCGCACTGGAAAATTGACGCACCCACTTCGGTGAAGGATAAAATAAATTCTTTAATGTCCAAGTTAAACCTTCGATATGGGGCTTTAGATTTCATCGTTGATGAAAATAATGACTGGTGGTTCTTAGAGGTGAATTCTGCTGGTCAATGGTTGTGGATCGAAGATTTATCCGGCATGGATATTTCCGGGTCCATTGCAAATTGGTTAACTTCAAATAGCAGGTGAACTATGAATGTATTTGGTTTAAATTTTCTTGAAAAAATGGAATCGGAACAAAAAGTTGATGTTTCAAACTGGGCATGGAAACCTGAGAATAGTGAAGCTCAACGAATCTATGGTTCAGGTATGTCAACGAAATCTCGTGAATCTACTTATGCTGCTGAAAAAGATAGCAGAGAAGATTCAGATCGCCCCAATGAAGGATTAGCAGCTTAATAATATAACCAGTGAGGAAATATTAACTCACTGGTTACTACAAAGGAAAGAATATGAATCAAGTAGACATCTTTTTGAAAGTGATAATTGGTATATTTTTCTTTATATATGCTATATTGTTTTGCTATGTTATTTCTGAAATGATTGGCCCCTTAAATTATTTGATTTTCTTTCTTCCTTTCATCATTTCAATATCCCTATGCATGTTTTTCAAAAAAAGCTTAAAGAAGCTTAAAAGTGCAAATGATTTTTTGCTTTTTTCTTCTGCTGGACTTGGTGCTATTAAGTTAGTTGCTTCTAAACTGAATCATGATAGCTTAGTATTGAATCAAATTATAGATGCTTTAAAAAATAGTACATTACTGCTAATGATTTTAGCCACAGCTGCGACGTTGAAGGCATCCATAGCTCTTTTTGAGATTTTTACTAACGAATAAAATTATTGATTTCACGTTTTTTTAGCTTCATATAATTTTTAAGAATTAGCACGCAAATTATAGGAATCATTAGAACCATGATCGGAGTTAGGAAATACAACCCGTCCTTAACCCATGGTTCTTTTATCATTAATGATAAAAATAAAAAAAAGACAATACATATTAATGAAGCTGATAAAGCTATAATTTTTTCTTTCATCATAAACCCTCTCGTGTTTTATATATAAATAGCTTATTTTAATCTATTGTCAACACCCCATTAAATTAAGCAAGAGCTAACTCAGAGATGCTCCGCTTCTCTAAGTTGCCTTGCTTTTTCTGCTCTTTGATTGAAAAAGAATGATTTAAACCTGGAACCTTAACTTTCGAACTCCTAATTTAATTAGGATGTAATTAATTGCCACATGAAAAGAGAACTTTTGTATGCCGATACGAAATTTCTATGATCTACTATTTAATCGATGTAAAATTGTTACTCCTTCGTTTGACATGGAATAAAAAATGGGAAAATTTGCGGATTTTAATATCAAAAACAATACCGAAAATACTAATGTCAGTCAGAGCAACAGTGGTGGTTATAATGTTCAAAATACCCAGGTCATAAATAATCGAACCATCAACAATCATTATACAAAGCAAAATTCTAATGGTGATGGCGATGCAGGTGCTTTTATGGCGGGAGCGGTCATTTTAACTATAGGAATAGGATTTGTCATCTGGTCATTTTTCACACACTATCAAGAAATTTATTCCATTTTAAAAACTGGTGCTTTATTCTCTCCTGTCTTCTCGATAATTGGAATTATAGCTTTAGTTCTTAGAAAAGAGGTTGAAACGACAGATTTTGTCAGATTTTTTTTCTTAGTCTTAGCTGGAGGTTCTGTTTTTTTATTAAATGAAGATTTGAATATAAATGTTCCATTAGAAATCATCGACTTATCAAAACGAGCCACATCGGTTTCAGGTTTTTGGAACGGATTAAACGAATATGGCAAAAACCTTTCTTTGTCGTTGATATCTTCGAGAATCTTGATTGGTGCATCAATAATATTGATAATCTTCGCTGCATTCAGAGAATTATCATACTCCTTAGCTAACAAAAACATGTCTGGATTTTGGTTTATAAGTCTTAAAATAACTAATTTATTCCGTATTCAAGCTCTTGGTAGTGGTGGGGTCATAACTTTAATCTTGGCACTAACTTTTTTAACATTAAATGGGTATGTATTCCACTTTGAATGGAACTAATTTTACATGGGCCTTTTGGCCCTTGTTTTTTAATGAATAAACTAATATATACAGCTTATTGATATATTCATCTTAATTTTTATTATTTAGATTTATCATATTTACTAATTAACCTCTTTTTTAATTAGTCGCCTATTCTTATCCAATAGAGAAGCAAACATATTAAATCGCGCTTAACATTGACAACTAATAATTATTTACTATAACAAGAGATAAAGTTAGTTAATTACTTTTAAAGCATGACATATAAAAGGAGTTTATATGGCAAATAAAAAATCGCAGTTTTTGAACACTAAGGATGCAAAACATTCAACCTCAAAGTGTAACTTACTACCACAGGAATTACGAATTCATTGTGTTAGTGTTCGTCTTAACAATGCTGAATTGGCCAAGCTTAATACATTGAGGGAGCATTATTCGAAAGGAGAGTGGCTTCGTATGGCTTCCCTTCAAAAATTGCCTCCAGTTATACCAGCTATTAATACCAAAGCCTGGATAGCTTTAACTGACATATCGCAAAAGCTAAATCGAATTGCGATCCATATCGATGGTAAGAGCAAAGACAGCAAGCTTACTCATACAGAGCTTTTCGCAGTGAAACGACAACTGGAAGAGCTTCGCCAGCACCTGCTAAATGCTGACATATGGAGCAAACCCTATGAAGGGTATGCAGAAGATCAAAAGGGGTAAAAGCTTCGCTGGTGTCGTGCAATATGCATTGAAGCCAGGTTCACATCATAAAAGTAATCCAATCGTCATTGGCGGGAACATGTTAGGTGATTCAGCCTCTAAACTGATCACTGAATTTGATGGCACTAAACAGCTTCGGCCCGATGTTCAGAAACCGGTATGGCACAACTCGCTTCGCTTACCTGATACTGAATCAGTATCGAATGACCAATGGGTAACCATAGCTGACGACTACATGAAGAGGATGGGGTTCAGTGATACTCATCTCCGTTGCTATGTGCTTCATGACGACGTTGGCCAGCATATACACATCATTGCCAGCAGGATCGACATAGCCGGTGGGAAGCTCTACTTGGGGAGGAACGAAAACCTTATAAGCACACGGATCATTAGTGAACTCGAAATCGCTCATGGCCTGACAGTGACAAAAACTGCATCTCCCCCCTCGCAAGCACAACCGAAGCGGAAGAGAGTGTCCCGTAATGAGAAAATGCTATCTGAACGAACTGGGGAGCATTCACCAAAAGAAGCTTTACAGCAAATTATTGATAAAAGTTTAGTCGGTAAGCCTGACCTTCTAACTTTCACAAAACGATTGGAAGAAGCAGAAGTATCCTGGAAGGCCAATGTTGCCTCTACAGGTAAGATGAACGGCTTTTCATTCGAATATGCAGGAATCGCTTTCAAAGCTTCGCAATTGGGTAAAAGCTACTCTTGGGCAAATCTCAGTAATCGGCTTAACTACACCCCCGACCACATAGAAGCTCTGCGAGCGACAAAGGAAGTTATCCCTGCTCCTGCTCCTGCTCCTGCTCCTGCTCCTGCTCCTGCTCCTGCTCCTGCTCCTGCTCCTGCTCCTGCTCCTGC
>NZ_JASEYI010000009.1:110555-177019 GCF_035064085.1 Enterobacter sp. R-1.6.2 | reverse complement strand
CCTGCTCCTGCTCCTGCTCCTGCTCCTGCTCCTGCTCCTGCTCCTGCTCCTGCTCCTGCTCCTGCTCCTGCTCCTGCAAAGGATGTTGCAACAACGGATATTCCAAGGAAAAGCATAAGTGAAAAAATTGCTGAACTCGAACTGCGACTCAGAGAAGACAGAAGAAAAGAAATAGTAGAAAAGATTCTTCAAAAAAACGCAGTACAACAGCAAAAGCATCTCAGGCTTATCGGCTGGCTTCCATTTCTTAGAAGGCTTGCAGAGCTTCTCCGAAGCTATGGTAAGAGCATTCTTCACAAGCCCCTCCCTGGATTCTCAAAACTCTCTGCAACCCGACTTCTACATAAAGAAAGGAAAATTCATTTATAGACAACAGCTTACCGCTTATCCCTGACAGCAATATCGTTTGGGCAGTGGTTAATTTAGGATAAGTCAACAATAAATTGATCGTTATTACAGATCGATAAACTAGTTATGATAGTTTTTACCTATCACGATTCAAACATCGATCGGTACAAGTGATTTTACTTTAACCAGCCAGCCATCGAGAATCCCTACAAACACGCAGTAAATCTTCCACCCTGGGGTTGCTATGAAAAACGAAACAATAAAGTGCCCGTTCTGCTTTACACAAAGTCCTCACGGTGTGCGGATTTGTAAAGGCTGCCATGCAAAGATCGCTTACGGTGAAAGCCCGCTCAGTGTGGCATTCCTGTTTCAATTCGTTGCATTTGGTCTCGCGTGGTTAGCATTTTCGTGGACTGGCAGCACTCTTGTATCAGTCATTACGTTTTTCGTAAGCATCATTATTCTTATCTATAAAATTAAAAAAACGTATGCAGACAGAGTTGTTTTTATACGGTGAAATTAATTTCACACAACCGCAAACCTAAAATGAGAAAGTAAATGAACCGATTTATAAAGTCATCTTTTTTTATTATTGTCTTCCTGCTTTCTGGCTGTTCAACATCAGGGAACCAGAACCTTAAAAACGAAACACCTCAAAGCCTCCAATCAAAGATCATTAAAAACAAAACAACCAAGACGGAATTACTCACTAAATTAGGTGAGCCTGATACAAGAACCACACTCGATGACGGAAATGAGCAGTGGAGATACTTTATGTATAACAATCAGTTCAATGCAACAACTTTCATTCCAGTTGTAGGGCTGTTTACTGGCGGTTCGCAGACTCAGTCTAAAACTCTTGAAATAGATTTTAAAGGCGAAATTGTCAGCAAATGGACGTTCTCCACTGACAATAACAACACCAAAACTGGCATTCTTAATTAATTGTTTTTTGGATAAGAAAATGAAAATATACTCAATTATCACAGTTATCATTACCACCTTCCTTCTAACCGCATGTAACAATGAACCATCGCAAGACGATATATACAATGTTTTCAAAAGTGTTGTAGATAGAACAAATACAAGTATGAAAGCTCTTGATTCAAGAGTTACAGAAAAAGATCTTTTAAGAATCGATTACGTGAAGAAAGTTAGTTGCACAGAAGAAGCAAACAATGTTTATAACTGCATTGTCGATGTCTCTATTAGTAATATGAAACAAACAAAACCAGTAAAACTAATCAAATCTGATGGTGTCTGGAAAGAAGTTCAGTAGTAGCCTATATCAAGAAGTCTTTTAGCCCCTGCTTAGGGGCTTTTTATTGCCTATAACCTGACGGTTCTTACGCGAACTTCATGGGTTAACTCTTTCTCAATTACTTTCATTTCATATTGTGCTCTGACAGTAGCATAGATTTCCTCTGCTTTTTCTTGATTGTTATCTATGTAATTAACAAGCGAGTTTAGTTCCCTAATAACTCCTTCTTTGTTATTTAATCGTTGTAGAAGATTGCTTGTCAGACTTTTGTATACCGAGCTAAACATAGTCATTATGTTATCAATATTACGATTGGATTTGGAATAAATCCTTTTAGGGTAAAAATATTTTAAATGGTATCCCACAAAAATTAAGTAAAGTTGATATGAGAAACTTTTATCTCCGGGCTGGTACCGTTTTGAGATATATTTATCAATTATAATGATAAGTTGCTCTTCCAGAGTAAACTCTGAATTGATGATGTTTTTGTCCATAAAATGCATCCTTGCATAATTGAAATAGTCATCCTGACCATATATTTATATTTATCGTATTTATTTAACTTGTCAATAGGTGTAACCTATCAACTATTATTTTTTATTAAATGGTCTATTCAATTGTTCCATAGTGAGACCATGTCTATAAGCATTATACTGCCAATAGCTAAACTGCTCTTTGTATCTATTGTTCTGTTTTTTTAACATTTCATTTTCGGCTTTAAGATTTATTATTTGTTGTGCCGCAATCGTTAAGTTAGCTGGCTTTTTAAGGCCAGATTTTTTCAAATTAGACAAATTTTTCTTTGTTCTATATGCTTCAACAACTTCATCATGAGCACTTAGAGATTGCCTTGTGATAGTTCTGTTTAGATTCTTATAAACTGATTCACATAAATCGCTCCATGTGATTTTACCGTCCCAAGTCAGTATAATGTGTTTAATTGCCTTTATTTCACTCCTGTTTAAATGTTTTGCCATATGCATCTCCTGTTTCAATTATTCAATAGTTTATTAATTCTTTCCAAATTTTTTTTGTGGTGTTGCAACCATTTGTCTGCACCATAATCACCATTTTCATAAGCGATCTGAGTTATTCTCTTTAATTGCATTACTTTCTCTCGGACAGATTGCAGTCTAATTCTATCTACTGAGTTAATGTCCGGTGTTTCATTATCACATTCAATAAGATGATTAATTTTTGCACAAGGCTTGATTAAATAGTTATGTACACAGTAACCAAATTCAGTTAAGTGTATTGCACCTTGATTAAGGTTATCAAAATCAATTGTCAATTCATTTGTGGGTATTGACTCCCTTTGACAGTAATTACTCCTATTCAATTTAATAGCTTTGATTTTATCTAACATATCTTCTTCCGACACATGGTTATAAACTCTGTTCTGATTCGCATTGATACGACCAGACCATTTAGCTATATCCAGTTCAGACATTTCACCATAATGGGCTATTGTGTTTAAAAGGTGCCGTGGCTGGTGTGAGCGAATAAGTAGTGGTTTACCTTCATCATCATAATATCCATATCGGGAAAATATATTTTTATAATTCATCTCATAGCTTTTTTTTTCTTTGTATGTCACTGAAAAAGAAACTTTTAGTAGGTTTGTAAAATGTGAAAATTGAAGTCATTCTTGATAAAGAAAATTGATCAGTATTGAGCAAGCATAAAGCATTACTAAATTTTATGGATTTTTCTTTATCATACCATGGAAAATCTCTGCTAAAATTAGAACTAATAATTTCCCACAAATTACTCAATGAATTGTTGTAATCATTGTGGTTTAAGAAACTTTTCCCACCATCCAAACTCGTTCTTTTAATTTTTAAAACACATGATTTATGATCAAATAAATTATACCCCAGTGCATGGCAAACTTGTACAACGGTCAATTTAGCTTTTTCATCAACTGTTGGGCAAAGCTCATGTCGGTAAAATTTATCCGGGTACTTTTCGCACCAGTGAGCAAGTGCTCTTGCATTTTGTGATAAGGAAAGTAATCTTCTAATCGCTTTCTTTGCAACTGGTATCATAACCCGTGGAATCCATTTGATATTAGGGCCATACCCTTTTACCGAATAAAATCTCAAACCATATCTTTCGATACCCTTGCCATCTATTTGTGTAATCTCACAATCAGCAGGTAAGGCTAAAATTTCAGAAATTCTGCTCGGACAACAAAGTAGAAGTGCAAATACTGAACTGGTGAACATATCCCTTGGACTCAGTAACTCATCATTTTGAGAAAAAATATCAGCAATAGCGAGCAATGCTTCTTCATCTGGTAACTTATCGCTTCGGTGATAATCCTCAATCTCAGGAAGATAATTGTTTTTGACTTTCTGTTTTACATGGTTTTTCCATGAGATATATCCTGACTTCACAAGATTATGTTCACACAGAAACTTTGATATTTTTTCAAGCTGTATTCCACATTTAGCCAAAACGTTACCTTCAAAATATTTACTCCCGATCTGCATTGCCTCATCGAAAACAACGGCTGTAACATTATAAATGAGACCAGTTTTCTGAACCTGCAAAAGGGCCTGTTCGAGACATCGCAAGGCCATCATAATAACCCCATAATTTTTTAATGGTTTCAATGTGTGTTGATATCTGATATATGCTTTCGCAAAATTGATATAATCTTCGTGCATTGCATCAATGGAATCAAAGATTTTATTTCCAATCCCTATTTTTCTAAATGTGACATATCCTTTCCAGGCATACTGCTCCCAATCCTGAGTTTGGGTTAGTCCGGGCAGTTGATAGCGACAAAATTTTATGAACTCATTATAATTTTCTTCTACAAGAATATGTTTTTTTGATTTGAACAAAATAATATTATTCATAGTTGATTCACCTCACTGCGATCAATCGGAATAAAAAACATACATTGATTGCAAGGAAATCCTGAATTCTGACTCTGGCATCTACTTGAAGAAAAAAATTTGAAATGACTAATCTTTTTCGATTTGATTCCGTTCATAAAAATATCAGCGACAAATGACAATTGTTCTGAAACAGCGGAATCAATCCTTTCAACACTGTCAGCATGATTTTTAATATAAATCCCCGCACTTGAAGTAGATGAATGATCCAATAATTCAGCTATAGTATTAACATTATGCCCATTCTTAGCCAGCATAGTTGCTATTGTATAACGAAGCCTACGAGGAGTAATATTTAGTATCGAACCGGTACGGTTGGATATTACATTCCCATTATTAACAATACTTTTCAATGCTACATTAGCAATTGTAGGCTTCGCATATAATTTATTATATTCCAGAAGAATTGAACCTGTTATGGATAAATCTGAGAGTTTTTCCTCATTTAAGAAAATAGGAACTTCTCGTTTAGAATAATCATCAAGAGTTTTTCCAAGAGCTTGCTCAACAAGTTTCACTGATTGATTAGCTTGCAATTGAACAATTGATGCAACCTCTGATATTATTGCAAGTTCTCGATATCGTAGTTCTTTACCCCGTTGTTTTACTCGTGGCACTGAAATTACATATTCTACTTTGCCATTATCTAAGTTCTTTTGAAGAAGGTCTTTATATTTCAACATAACTAACTGCTGAGGTCTTCTACCTGTAAGACTGATCAATAGTGATATTGCATAATGTGGCAGTGACAGTTCACCTTTTCTATATGCATGATTCATAGCCTTAATCAAAGAAGTATGTTCTTCTTTATTTAATGGTCCCTCTGTTGGATCATCTTGAAGCACAGACTGACCAGATTTTTTTATTTTTAGGTCCAAATGCTTTAACAGTTCTACCGCACTTTCATCTATTCCCGGATATCCTAACTCAAACCATTTAATCAAAAATGGTCGTAAAACGCGAAATGATGCTGAGGCTTTTGATAATTTCTTATTTTGATATTCAATTAGAACCTTATCATCAATATGAGTAGGAGATAGTTTACGGATAAGACTCTCCATATTTCTAACAATATTTTTCACATACAAATAGCTGTTGCTATTAAAATAATATTGTACTGTATATACAAACCCACAAACCAAATTTTCGTTCATAGCATATATTAAGTTTGTAAGATTGATTCCGTTATTTTCAATCGAACTGACGATTTTATGTTCATGCAAAGACATTTTATCAGATTTATTTTTAATTAAATTATTCATCAAATTCTCCTTTGAATAGTTGCTCTTGTTGTTCAAGTGCAGTTTTTTTCGATAGCTCATAAATATGCCTGCGATTATAAATCATTGAAGTTT
Source organism: Enterobacter sp. R-1.6.2 (assembly GCF_035064085.1). Lineage (NCBI taxonomy): Bacteria > Pseudomonadati > Pseudomonadota > Gammaproteobacteria > Enterobacterales > Enterobacteriaceae > Enterobacter > Enterobacter sp. R-1.6.2. Next base: position 171,149 of record NZ_JASEYI010000009.1, on the reverse strand, counting down.
CTGAACCCGGTCGCCATCCCATGAGATAAGAACGGATTTGTTGCTCTTTTTCATCGGATATGTCCTGATTCTTGTCTATTGCTTTCGAAAACTCATAATTCCATGTATGTCTGAGTTTGTGACCTGTCAATCCCCCTAGAAGTGAGGAGGATTGACGAACAACACTCACCACTTTGTGATATGAAGAAAATGAAATAGGTTGCCCTTGAGTTTTTCCTTCCTTATAAGTAATAAACAGGAAATCATGTTTGTTAGAATTTTTTATGTTTCTTCGATCATTCAGAATATAATCTGAAATTTCAAACATGAGCTTTTTATCAGCAATTAATTTCCTCTCACAAGTTTTAACTAAAGGCTGATACACTCGCGGATCTGTTTTATCATTTGCTCTTCTTCTTATTGCAATTGTCGATTCTGCAAAATCTATATCACCAATTCGCAGATTCAAAAGTTCACCTGCTCTCAGGCCAAAGCAGTGTAATAGCAGGAATATTAGATTGTTTCTTTTTTGCACTTTTTCTGAAAAAGGATTTAATTTGCTACCCGGTGCAAGAATGCTAAACAAAGAATCCAATTGTTCATTATTTAAACTTTTTTCTATATCCATATTATATTTATCATTATTTCTCGGTTTCTTTCGTTTTATGTTGTTTATGAAATCTAAAATATATTTGAGAGTATCCTTCTGTCCTGTATGAGAAAGATGTATTTTGCACAGCCATTCCAGATAGTTAGCTATGGTTGTTATCCGAAAGTACTTAGTTGGTTTTTTGACATTTGAACTTCTAAAATTATCATTCTCGCCATCTCGAAAATTGAATGAAGTGAATTCGATCAAATCTTCAATTTCATGAGGAGCCAGAAATATCCTTTTCTGAATTCTTTCATCAATATTGATATTTTTTCTCATAAAGAATCGATATAACAATGAAATGCTCCCAGCGATAACCTTCATTGTTGATATAGACTCTGACCGATTCCTGACTTGTGTTGTTATATACAAGTTTGGATAATACAATGGCTCACCAGTATCTTTATTTACAACATGACAATATCTCTCACCATTTTCGAACATAAAAGAATCCACACAAATACTGCACATATTTTCCTCCTAAACTTTACAAAAAGTATAATTCCAATATATTAATAATAAGCATTTCGTAGATTTACAAATTTATTTGGATCGATTAAGATATTTATTTAAATTAAAACAGTGAGATAGACGATTATTCTTGTCAAATTATCATCTGGTAGATCTAGTTATTATTATGTACACCTAATACTTCGAAAACTATCTCACTGCCTTGCTAATAAACGGCAACCAAAATAATGTAAGCTATTCTGTAAAGTTTTAAGATAAATTATGCAGCCAAACTTTACATTTTCATAAAAAGCTCTTAATCCATTAGATATAAAATTATCCGCTTCGCTAGGAGTTTCAATTCATCAGGACATTTAATTAGAGATAACCAGGTCTCGTAAACATATATCTGTTTGCAAGCATTAAGCTCAGAGATCGAGTCTAAAGGTTCTCTCAGATTTCCTACAAGGTACTGACTGAGCCAGTAAATGATTTCTTTATTAAACTCGTTATTAGGTAAGTCATAAATCACTTCTTGGTCAAAGATCTTGTAAAAAAGATCTCCGCATAAATTGCACATATGGTTTTCTTCGCTTACAAATTCTTCGATATTCATAAAATCACTCCTAAGTTCAATTAAGCAACATTATTTCGACTTGTTTCGATAACAGACTGAATCCAGGTATCAATCTCACTTTCAACGAAAGCTACTGCACGACTTCCAATTTTGACAGGAGCAGGAAACTTACCATCGTTGATCAGACGATATATCCAGGCTTTTCCGTAGCCAGTTCGTTCGAGAACTTCTGGTAATCGTATTAGGCGGGTTGCTTGATTTTTCATTTCGTTATCCCTTGTCGTTGCGGTGAAGTCACTATACGAACAGTTGGGAAAAGAAAAGAGCGAAGCTCCTGAAGCGGAGGTTCTTCGTAGCTATGCAGGATGGTTTTCTCGAAGTTGGTGCCGTACAGAAAAGGGGAACTTGAGAGTAGCTGAAATTCCCCCGTTTTATAGCAAGTGTCAAAATGCCCGGTTTAAAGTAAAAATCGCAAAAAAAAGCACCATTCACAATGATGCCTTTAGTTAATTTTAACAATTAAAACAAATAGTTATAAATGTAATTCTAATCAGATAGTTTCATTACATCAGAGACTTTCATTTGCTTCAAATGGCTATTTTTGTTCATGAAGTAATGGAATTGTCGGATAAAGTCAGTTGTGCAGGATTTAAGAGCCAAAGGCCTGTCGGTATCTTTGATTTGGCTAGACTGCCTCATTTCGCTTTCTTCGTCATCGTCTGTATATAGCAGTCTGGATAACCTGTCGTCAGAGACACGGATTTTTTTAACGGCTGCCCACACCAGGATATCCAGCATAGGTATCACACGATAACTGATGAGTTTCTTGATAGTTCCATACCCAAAGCGAACTGATTCTAAAGGATCTGGTTCGATACCTTTGATTTTACGCCACTGCGGTAATGCAGCTTTAAGCGACTCTGCAATCTCTTCGTCTGTGCCACTTGCCAAATCAATCTCGAACATGACTGTTCGTGAAAACTGATCTGGCATAATATCTGAAAGTGATTCTTCCCGAAGATCTCTGTTTATTGAATAATTGTCATCACCATCCCAAACAAAACCTCCGCGTTGCATAGCAATGATGCTCGTTTCAGCAAGGCGATCAAGAGTTGTTAGAAAAAAATGGGGAGGCTGAAAAAGTTTATTGGCAGGAGTCATGTATCCCAGTTGCCCTTCTTCAATTAAAAAAGGATTGCCACTGAAAATTTTTGAGAAGTAACCCATAAGAGTTCTGCTCTCAAACTCTTCCCGATACTCCTTAAAGAACAAGTTACGAGCCCATATCTCATGGTAAAACTGGAGCAATGAGAGGTCTTCAAATTTGCGATATGTATCAATCTTAAACCAACTCTTGATGTCTTTTGTGTGCTCTGGTGACCAGTTGTTCAAAATCCATTCTCCACCTATGCTGGTACTGCCCTACGGATAGAATTCAGTTTCGCTGAAAAACTACCGCATTCACTAATCGGTGAAAAGCAGATCCTGCTTGCGCAGTTCAGCTACTAGCAGGGAGTTGAACTGAAGAATTTGTTTCCTTTTGATACAATTCTCCAATCCGCTAATCGTGATAACCCATACCATTACGATTTATGGTTCCTTTTTAGAACCACACATAAAATTCAAAGTATAAATAACATTAAAAATCAATGGAATGAATGGCTAATTACAGGGACGCCAGCCCAAAATTCTCCATCGGCGATCACCAGAGTCGACTGATGAAGTCCTGAAAGCCCGCACGGCGCAAGCCCTGCGGTTTTTTTTGTGCCCCATGCCCACGGTTCCTTCCATCCCTTTGACAAACATCATCCCCCTTCCCTTTCTCCTGTGCAAAATTACCCACACCACCCAGCGCTACGGAATAGCCGCTCAACCCGGAAGGAACCCACCATGTACAGACCCATAACCGTTATTATCTTCATTCTCCTGACTCTCGCCGCCCTTGCTGAAATAGGCTTTTTATCCTTTGGATAATCCTCAGGCGAAATATCCCTCATCAGGGAACATTGATCTCATTACAGTTTTTTCCTAAAGCCATCCCGTTTCGCCTGTGCCATGCTGAATCACGCTCATAACCGATAACGTTAAATGAGGATATTATGAAAAAAACAATTATCACATTATCTGCCGTTCTGCTGGCTTCCCCAGTATTTGCTGCGACCACACATGCAACTGACGATACCGTCGCTGCGGCGAACGCAAACGCCAACGAGGCGAAGCAAAAACTGCACGAAGAGCAGAACAAAGGTGAAGAGCTGAAGCTGAAACAGAAGCATGCTGCGGAGGGTAAAAGCGAAAGCCTGGGCAGCAAGGTCAGCGAAGATTCCCAGAAAGCCTGGCATAAAACCAAACAAGGCACCGAGAAAGGGTGGGATGCCACCAAAGAAGGCGCTGAGAAAGGCTGGAACAAAACCAAAGAAGGTGCCAGCGAGCTGGAAAAGAAAGTCACTGAGTAATCCCTTCGAAAGGCCGCGCAAGCGGCCTTTTTTATTCCCCGCAGCTCTGCGTTCTCAAGGCTACACTTGTCACCAGGTCCGGTTATCGCGCTCCGGTTGAAATAATGTCAACAAAGCCGAATAGATCCCGGGGGTGACGCGTTTACTCCCTGCCCCCCTAAAAGAGATCCTGAGATGCTGCGACGCCTGGTGATAGTGCTTGTTTTGGTTTGTCCGTGGGCGATGGCTGCCCCGAAGAGCTACATAATTGACGCCAATAACACCGCCATTCGGCTGTCGTGGCATGCCTTCGGCGGCATCCTCTCCTGGGCGACGTTCAGTGGCGTGACGGGCGCCGTGACGCTCAACCCGGAAAACGACGTCGACGACCATATTCACGTCACCATTCCCGTAGCGACTCTCGTAGCCTCAAACAAGCTGCTCACCTGGCAGCTGAAAAGCGATATGTTTTTTGAATCCGAGCGCTACCCGACTATCGAGTTCATCAGCTCTCGCGTGGTCGCCCAGGGCGACGGGCGGTTCAGGGTGTTCGGCACGCTGACCGTACGAAACATTGCCCGCCCGGTGATCCTGGAGGCCATCGTGAAAGACCCACACGCGCAGGCCCTCACGCTGGATGCCACGACGGCGATCTCGCGCGCGGCCTACGGGATGGATAAGTTTGCGCTGGTCGTGGACGATCGTATTGCCATCGCTATTGCGATTCAGACGAACGACGTGCCGTCATCCTGAGATGAGGCGCTGTAGCTGCTCCGCGTTTCCCCGCAGGTGAGACGGCGGGTTGCGGCCAATCAGGACAAACTGGTAGCCCGCCTCCTGCCACCACGCCAGGTTCATGCCGTGCCGCTGCTCCTGGCGCAGAGAGGCCATAGTCTTCTCATCTACAGGAGAGATACAGAGCGCCATCGGGCCGTAGTCGGCGTTGATCCAGGCAATCTGCGCGATCGAGGTTGTTTCATAGCGCAGCATTCGCACCATTTTCAGCTCTGCCCCCTGCAGGACAAGCTGCGACATGTGCAGCTTGATGCCGATGTCCTGCGAGGCTCGTTCCAGCCCGCGCTGCAGGACCGGCGTTACGCTGTCCATATCCAGCAGCGTCTCAACGCTGTACAGGGACATATATTGCGCTTCGAGGTCGCGAATATGAGCGTTCTCATCCGCTGGCGCGGAAGCGGGCCGCAGCAGATAGCCCAGCCCGGATCCGACCATCAAAAAACTGACCGACGCGGCGATCAGCGCCCGCCTGCTGACGCCAGCCGGCGTGGAGGATTGTGGATCGGGAAGTGCCGCCAGACGCGCCTGCATTGCCTCCAGAGGTGCCTCATCCAGCAGGGGGGCAAACGCCCCGGCGAAATCCTGGCTGCTTTTCATCAGTTCGGCGGTTCGCCCTGAGAGGCGTTCGTCACTTTTCAACTGTTCTTCAAATTGCTGCGCGTCGGCGCGGCACATCTCGCCATCTATCCATGCCACGATAGCGTCGTCGTTATAGGGCGGTGCAAAACGGTGCGAGTTCAAGAGCGTTTCTCCTTTGCCGGAGGCAGTGCGTCAGCGGATCTGGCAAGCCGAGCCCGCGCCGTCGCCAGCCGGCTCATCACGGTACCGACAGGCACCGCCAGAGTGTCCGCCGCCTCCTGGTAGGTAAAGCCTTCGACATAAACCAAAAATACCGCGTTGCGCTGGGCTTCAGGCAGCGCGTTGACGCGCTGCATCACCTTCATGTAATGCAGACGCGTCTCATCCTGTTCGCGGGTATCCGGCGCCAGAAGCTCGTCGCTGGCCACAAATCCCTGCCCCTGACGCACGTGTCGTGCCCGAAGCTCAGAGATCCAGATGGAGTGCAGTATCGCGAACAGCCACCTGTCGATGCGCGTGCCCGGCGTATACTGGCTGCTCCTTTCAAGCGCACGCACGCAGGTGGACTGAACCAGCTCTTCGGCGATATCCCTGTTTCGCGACAGCACCAGCCCATAGCGCCAGAGACGCGGCAGGTGCGCGGCTAACTGTTGACGAACCTCACTGGTAGCGATGTGTTTTCCCTCCACGAGAAAATCAGGATTCCGGATGTCCGTTGATGGCGGCCTGCAGGTCACGGTACTCCTCGCAGGACTGGCCACAAATACCGGCAATCACCTTCAGCTGTTCTTTCGCGAGGTCAGGACGTCCTTTTACCATCCACGCTTCACCGAGGTATTCCCGGGCTTTGGCATAATCCGGTGCGATAGCCAGCGCGCGCTGGTAGTAACCAATTCCTTCGTCCGTGCGGCCAAGCTTGCGCGTGGCGAACCCGCGATAGTTCCACGCTTCAGCCGTATTGCCATTTTTCAGCGAATCAAGCAGGTTCAGCGCCGCCTGATACTCGCCTTTCTTCGCGAGATGGTACGCATAGTTGGTTTTGTCCTGGTCGCTGAGGCTGCTGCTCTTGTCCGGCACGCATTTCTGGGTGGCGCTGTCATACACCTGTCCGGAAGGACAATCGGGCGTTTTGCTCTCGGTACTATTATTGCCCATTGCCAGCGCCAGGGGGGACAGCAGGGAAAAAATCAGCACCGGGATCAAACGAAACGAGGTCGTGTTCATATAAAGCTCCTGGGTAAGAAGGAAGTGACGTCAGTAAACGCCCGACTGACGATTTTTATTCATTCTCCCCGTGAATTTTTTGCTGTCGCAAAATCATGCTGACGTCGTAGCCCCATTGGAAATAAATCAGGTTATTTTACCCTTTACTTAACGCTATTATTTTCGCGTGATAGCAGAGTTTTAAGCCTGCATAAAAATATATTTTATTGTGCGGGTGATATAATATATATTATATCAAAAACGTTACCCTAACTTAAACACATATTAAGCGCACTTAAACAATAACGTTTTACAGTATATTAAAAATGTCCCCTACCAATTATCATACTGCGTAAATCACATTCAGAATCAACGTCACAGGTTAAAACTAAAATCATATAAAACAAAAGGTTGAACCGAGTAAATTATTAACCACACCAATACATTAATGCCCTCTTCATTGTTTTGGCACTTATTTACGAAAGCTTAATTTGCACAACCTTCGTTTTCTGTCTATATCATTTTTATATTCTAAAAAATAATTCCCCTATTAATTACAGGGTTTTGCACGATACAAAACACCCATAAAAACTGTTCTCTTTTATAAGTCATTAGATTCGCTCTGATGTTGCCACTCTGAATTCTGGCGGGCATCGTGCGCGCTAAAAACAACGGTCAGTGCTGCGTAATAACAGCGACTGCGCCGGGGGCGCCCTTTACCTTCTGCAGAGATGGCTCGTCTTGCTCGCCGTTCATGACACATCTGCTGGAGTAATGCCTAAATGAGCCAAATCTCTGTTATATCGAAACTTACTGGCGTGGAAACGACCACGGAAGGCACACAGGTTACCCTGAGCCATTCCTCTATCGTTGAGCTTAATGTCGAGCGAGCGAGCGTCTCCCATTTCGCGCGAAACGGTAACGATCTGCTGGTTACGCTGCACTCCGGCGAGGTGATCACCCTTAAAAACTTCTACGTCACGGACGCGCAGGGCGTGAGCCAGCTGGTACTGCAGGACAGCAACGGCGCATTATGGTGGATTGAAGATCCGACCGGAGCCGCCACGTACGAATCCATCGCGTCTACGGACGTGCTGCTTGCGGCCTCCGGGAGCGACGCCGGTGGTGCAGCCATCTTGCCATGGGCACTGGGCGGAATTGCCGCAGCGGGCGGCATCGCGGCGGCGGCAAGCACCGGCGGCGGTGATAGTGGCGGCAGTAACAATTCGGCCGATGCGGATACGACAGCACCGAGCGCGCCTTCCGGCCTTAAGTTCTCTTCAGATGGCAAAACCGTCACCGGTACCGCAGAACCCGGCAGTACCATCACGCTGAGAGACGCGAACGGCAACGTCATTGGCACAGGAAAAACGGGCAGCGACGGCAGCTTTACCGTCTCTCTCGGCACACCGTTGACCAACGGTGAGCAGGTGACCGCCACCGCGACGGATAACGCCGGGAATACCAGCCCGGGCACAACGCTCAACGCGCCGGACACCACCGCGCCCGATGCGCCAGCAATCACCAGCGTAACGGACGATGTCGCCCCGCAGACGGGAGCAGTCAGCAACGGCGGCAGCACCAACGATCAGCGCCCGCAGCTTACCGGCACCGGCGAAGCGGGCTCGACCGTGACGATTTATGACGGCGGGGTCGCCATTGGTACGGCGGTCGTCGCCAGCAACGGCACCTGGACCTTTACCCCGTCGGTTGACCTGAGCGAAAGCACTCACCAGATTACCGTGCGGGCAACCGACGCCGCCGGCAACACCGGGCCAGCGTCGCCGGTGTTTACCCTTACAGTGGATCTTACTCCGCCGGACGCGCCGAGCGCGATTGTGCTGACCGACGATACGGGCCTGATCAAGGGAACCATCACGTCTGTCGCGCCTACCGATGCTTCACTGCCCATCCTCGCGGGAACCGGCGAGCCCGGCGGAACCATCACCATCTACGATAACGGCGTGGTGGTTGGCACAACGACGGTATTGCCCAACGGCACCTGGAGCGTCACGCCGAACGGCCCGCTCCCGGACGGGACACACTCCATAACCGTCACTGAAACCGATGCCGCCGGAAACCTGAGCGCTACCTCAGAGCCCGTCATCTTCACCGTGGACACCACGCCGCCGTCTGCCCCGGGTAATCTCGAGGTTTCGAATGATGGCGGCACCATCAGCGGCATCGCGGAAGCTGGCAGCACGGTGACCATCCGTGAAGGTAATGTCACCCTTGGCACTGTTATTGCCGACAGCGAAGGGAACTTTAGCCTGACGCTGACCCCGCCGAAGCTCAACGGCGAAATCCTGACCGCTGACGCCACCGACACGGCGGGCAACACGGGGCCCGCAACCTCCGCGGCGTCACCGGATATTACCCCACCGCAGACGCCAATTATCGTGTCGGTGATGGATGACGTGCAGGCCACCACCGGCCCCGTGGGCCAGAACGGCCTCACCAACGACCGGGCCCCGACCGTGAACGGGACGGGCGAAGCGGGCTCGACCATCACGATTTATAACGGCAGCGATGTCCTCGGTACGACGGTTGTTCCCTCCTCCGGCCTGTGGAGCTTTACGCCGCCCGCACCGCTGACCGATGGCACCTGGGTGCTGACCGCGAAGGCGACGGATCCCGCCGGTAACCCAAGCGGGTTATCAGACCCGTGGACAATTAACGTCGACGGCACGGCACCTGGCGCCCCGGTGATTTCACAAGTTGTGGACGATGTTCCCGGTCGCACCGGCTCGCTCGACATTAATGAGACCACTAACGACGCCACCCCGACGCTCAGCGGTACCGCCGAAGCAAACGCGACGGTCACCGTGCGCGTGGACGGTGTTGCTATTGGTACGACCGTCGCCAATGGTCTTGGCGTATGGATCTTTACGCCTTCCTCGCCTATCGCCGAGGGCCCGCACGCCCTGACCGCCGTCGCGACCGATGCGGCAGGTAACACCAGCGGCGTCTCCAACACCTGGACTCTGACGATTGACAGCGTCGCGCCTGCCGCCCCGGTCATTACCCAGGTGCTGGATGATGTGCCGGAACGCCTCGGCGCGCTCAACCCCAACGACAGCACCAACGACACCACGCCGACGCTCAACGGCACGGCTGAACCTGGCTCAAGCGTCACCATCCGCCTGGATGGCACCGATCTTTTCACGGTCCTGGTCGACGACAACGGCACGTGGACCTATACCCTCACCACGCCTCTTGGCAGCGGGCCTCATACCTTTACCGTTGTCGCGACCGATGCGGCGGGTAACACCAGCCAGCCGTCAGGTGGCTTCACCCTGACCGTCGATACCACGCCGCCTGCGGCGGCAACCATCGCCACCGTGACCGATGACGTCGGCGGCGTTCAGGGCACGCTCAGCAGCGGCGATACCACGGATGACACCACACCGCTGCTGCAGGGCACCGCCCCGGCTGATGCGGTGATCACCGTTTATGACGGCGCCACCCTGCTCGGTACCGCCACCCTCGACGGCAGCGGTGGCTGGAGCTTTACGCCCGTTACCCCGCTCACCGACGGCCCGCATACGCTGACGGTTCACGCCACGGATGCCGCAGGCAATACCACCATCTCCAGCCCGTTTGTATTGACGGTGGATACCGTCGCGCCTGCCACGCCGGACGTCCCGGCCATCACCGTCAATCCTGACGGAACAGCAACAACGCTAAACCCGGGCGAAACCACCCGCGACACCACGCCAACCCTGAGCGGTACCGGCACGGCGGGCGATACCGTGACGATCTACAACAACGGCGCCAAAATCGGCGACGCTGTCGTGGACAATACCGGCAGCTGGTCGTGGACGCCATCACCCCCACTGTCCGGCGGTACCTATGACATCACCCTGACCGTCACCAACGTGGACGGCACGGGCAACGAAAGCGCCCCGTCGCAGCCGGTAACCATCACCATTGATACCGAAGCGCCGGCTACGCCTGCGGCACCGACCGTCACCGACAGCGTCACCCAGATCACCGGCCCCGTACCCGATGGCGGAACCACCAACGATCCGCGCCCGGTCCTGAGCGGCACCGGCACGCCTAACGACGTCATCAACATCACTGACACCGTCAACGGCATATCAACCGTCGTGGGCACCGTCACGGTAGACAGCAGCGGCAACTGGAGCTGGCGCCCGGGCAGCGACATTGCCGAGGGCAGCCACGCCTATACCGCCACCGCCACCGATGAAGCGGGCAACGTCTCTGACCCTTCTCCAGCGATTACCATAATCGTGGATACCCTGGCGCCGGATACGCCGGTGATTAGTGCAGTGGGCGGTGAGCCGAACGGTGGCTACATCACGGATACCACACCGACAGTGGGCGGAACCGGCGTTAACGGTGAGACGGTGATCGTCTACAACAACGGCGTCGAAGCGGGCCGTGTCGTGGTGGCTAACGGGGAATGGAACCTGACGCTTCCAACGCAAACGGACGGTCCGCTCAACATTACCGTGGCGGGCGTGGACGCAGCGGGTAACGTCAGCGCGCCGAGTTCGGTCTTTACCGTTACCCTCGATACCGTTGCGCCTGAGATCCCCGTCATTAGCGCCGTAGCTGACAGCCAGCTGTCTAATAACGTGCTCTACACGAAGGACGGCACGCCAACCCTTACCGGGACCGGTGAACCCGGTACCACGGTTATCGTTTCCGTAGACGGCACGCCATCTACGGTGCTGGTGACGGTCCAGCCGGGCGGCACCTGGAGCTGGACTGCCGACACGACGCTGCCGGATGGCCCGCATACCTTCACCGTCTCTTCCCGCGACCCCGCGGGTAATCTCTCAGGCAGTTCAGCGCCGCTGAGCGTGACGGTAGATACCGTCGCCCCGGCAGATCCGGGCAACATGCTGCTGGCTGATGAAGGAACACCGCTGACCGGTACCGGTGACGTGGGAAGCATCATTACCGTGACAAACGGTTCCACGGTCATTGGTACCGGCGTTGTCGGCAGCGACGGCAGTTTCTCCATTGCGCTGAGCCCGGCGCAGCTGGATCCGACCACGCTGACCGTGACCGCTACGGATGCCGCAGGGAATGCCAGCGCGGGCGTGCCTTTTGTCGTCGTCGATTCACCGCTCGACCTGCCGCAGGTGCCCGTCATCACGGCGATCGTCGATGATGCAGACCCGATTACTGGCGATGTGAAAGGCAAAACCACTAATGACACCACGCCAACGCTTACCGGTACGGCCGAAGCGGGCAGCCTGATTACCATCTATCAGGACGGTAGCGCGACGCCATTGACGACGGTGACCGCCGACGGCAGCGGCAACTGGAGCTATACGCCAGCCGCGCTTGGCGAAGGGCTGCACACCTTTGAGGTGACGGCGACCCTCAACGGCCAGACCAGCGGCCGCTCTCCGGCGGCCAGCGTCACCGTCGACCTCACCGCACCGGGCACGCCGGCTATCGGCGCGGTGATTGACGACGTCGGTCCGGGCACCGGACCGCTGACCAGCGGCCAGACCACCAACGACAACCAGCCGACCCTCACCGGCACCGGCGCGGTCGGCGATACCATCTCCATCTACAACAACGGCGTGCTGCTGGGGACCGCGGAGGTCGGCAATACCGGCACCTGGAGCTACACCACGCCCGTCCTGACTGAAGGCAACCATATCCTGACCATCCGCGAGACCGATCCGGCGGGGAATCAGAGCGGTCCTTCGGCGGGCTTCACCGTCGTGGTGGACTCCGTTTCCGCCACGCCGGTCATCACCAACGTCACGGATAACGTCGGTAACGCCGCCACCACGGTGGTCAGCGGCACCGAGACGAACGACGCCACGCCAACCCTTTCGGGGACAGCGGACGCAAACAGCGTGGTGACCATTTTCGACGGCGGTACCCAGATTGCCGTGGTAACGGCTGACGGCACCGGCGCGTGGACGTTTACCCCTGACACCGCGCTCGGCGAAGGCTCGCACAGCTTCACCGTCCGGGCGACCGATCCGCTGGGCAACGTCAGCGCGGTCTCAGCTCCCTGGAGCGTGGTGGTAGACCTGACGGCACCGACGGTTCCGACGCTGGATAATGTGAGCGACAACGTCCCTGGCGGCGTCCAGGGTAACCTCACCGGCGGCCAGGTGACCAACGACAGCACCCCGACCATCAGCGGCACCGGGCAGGCGGGCAGCACGATTCACATCATGAATAACGGCACGCAGATTGGCACGACGATCGTTGACGGCAGCGGGAACTGGTCCTTTACGCCGACCGCGCCGCTGGGCGACGGCAGCTACTCCCTGCGCGCGTATGCAACGGATACCGCAGGCAACGCCTCGGCTAACTCATCGGTCTTCACCTTTACCATTGATACCGCCGCTCCCGGCGTACCGGTGGTGACCAGCGTGATTGACGACGTCGGTCCGGTCACCGGGGCGCTCACGTCGGGTAACAGCACCAACGACGCGCGCCCAACCTTCAACGGTACGGGCGAGGTGGGTTCTACCGTGCACGTGATCGTTGATGGCAACGAAATTGGCACTGCGGTGGTGAATGCCCAGGGCAGCTGGACCTTCACCCCGGGTACCGATCTGGGCGAAGGTCTACACGCCATCACCTTCAACGCCACCGACGTGGCTGGCAATACCGGCAGCACGACGACACCGTTTAACCTGACGGTGGATACGGGCGTGCCGTCGGCGCCGGTCATTTCGACCGCGGGTGACAACGCGGGCAGCATTCAAACTTCGCTCTCTTCCGGGCAGAGCACCGACGACACCACGCCGACGCTAAACGGCACCGCGACCGCCAACGCCACGGTCACCGTGTATGAGAACGGGCAGCCGGTCGGCACCGTTCAGGCGGACGGTACCGGCGCATGGAGCTTTACGCCGTCAACGCCGCTGACCAACGGCAGCCATACCTGGACCGCCACGGTCACCGATGCAGCGGGCAACGTCAGCCTGAACTCGCCGGACTTTACCCTGATTGTGGATACCACCGCACCGAACGCGCCGGTTATCAGCCAGGCGATAGACGACGTGGGCACCATCACCGGTCCGCTTACGTCCGGGCAAACAACAGACGACACCGTTCCGCGCCTTGTCGGAACCAGCGAACCGTTTGCCACCGTGAAGATCTATGAGGGAACCACCCTTGTCGGAACGGGCACCGCGGATGGCAACGGAAGCTGGAGTATCTTGCTCAACACCACGCTGACCGCGGGCGCGCACAGCTTCACCGCGCAGGCGACGGATGCGGCAGGCAACACTAGCGTGTCGTCCACCAGCTTTAGCCTCACCGTCGACACCACGCCGCCTGCGCTGCCGGTGCTGACCAGCATTCTGGATGACGTAGGCAATGCGGCGACGCCGGTGGCGAACGGCGGGTTCACCAACGACGCGCAGCCAACCCTCAGCGGTACGGCGGAAGCCGGCTCGACGGTGAAAATCTTTGATAACGGCGTACAAATCGGCAGCGTGACGGCGACCGGCGGGGCGTGGAGCTTTACGCCATCCCCGGCGCTGGGCAACGGTCCGCACAATTTGACCTTTACCGCCACCGATGCGGTGGGCAACGCCAGCGCGCCGACCGCCGGGTACGTGATTAACGTCGATACCCTCGCGCCGGGCGCACCGGTCATCAGTTCGGTCATTGATGACGTCGGCAGCGTCACCGGCCCGGTGAGCGGTACGAATCCGACCAACGACACGCGCCCAACGCTGAGCGGAACAGCCGAAGCGAATGCCACGGTGCGGATCTACGATGGCATCACGCTGGTGGGCACGGTGACCGCCGACGGCAGCGGCAACTGGACCCTGCCGCAAACCACCACGCTGGCGCAAGGCACGCATAACTTCACCGCCACGGCCACCGATGCGGCGGGCAACACCAGCGTGGCGTCAGCCGTGACGACGATTATCGTCGATACGACCGCTCCAACGGCGCCGACCGGGACCTTCAACGCTGACGGTAGCGTCCTGACCGGGACTGCGGAAGCAGGCAGCACCGTCGCGATCCGCCTTGCGGACGGCTCGACGGTGACCGCCATTGCGGGCAGCAACGGCACCTACACCTACACCTTCATTAACAAACAGACCGAAGGCCAGACGCTGCAGATCACCGCCACCGACGCCGCGGGCAACACCTCGCTGCCGGGCTCCGCCCTTGCGCCGGTGGTGCCGCTCTCCGCCAGCAATAACGTCGAAGAGCTGAACCTCAGCACCACGGCAACCGTGACCAACAGCCAGTACAGCGATTACGGCTTCCTGCTGGTCGGCGCCGTCGGCAACGTCCTGACGCTGCTGGGCAATGATACGGCCCAGGTCAACTTCACGGTGGGCAGCGGCGGCAGTGCGGATATCGTGGTGAACGCCAACGCCACGGGCGCGGTTCTCTCTCTGCTCAACACCCTTGAGCTGGTGGTTCAGCATTACGTCAACGGCGCCTGGACCACCGTGGTGGATACCGGCCAACCGCAGTTTGCCGATCTCCTTACCCTCGGCGCAACCGGCGTATCGCTGAACCTGACCGGGCTGGCCGACGGCAACTATCGCGTGCTCAGCTACAACACCAACCTGCTGGCGACCGGCTCCTACACCAGCCTCGACGTGGCGGTGAAAGAGACCGGTCCGGGTACGGTCACGGGCGATACCAGCCTCAACGGCAACGTGATCCTCGATACGGACCCGACAGCCGGCAGCGACAACGCGCCGGCCGGAACCACCGTTTCCGCAGTCACTAACGCCCAGGGCGTCACCACCAGCGTGAACGCCGACGGCACGGTGATCCAGGGCAAATACGGTACGCTGACCATCAACCGCGACGGCAGCTACACCTACAACCTGACCGACACCAGCGCCGCGGTCGTTGGCCGGACGGAGAACTTCACCTACACCATCACCCATAACGGCGTCAGCGCGTCGGCGCAGCTGGTGTTGTCTCTGGGTGCCGGTACGGTAATCAACGGCATTGTGGCGGTGGACGATACGGCCTCGCTGACCTTTGACACCACCGTGAGCGAGATTAATAACGGCGCCTCGTCTCAGAACGGTTTTACCCTGGTGGGCATTAATCTCGGCAGCACGCTGGGGCTTAACCTGCTGGACGACATGACCAACCCGATTATCTACAACGTGGAGGAAGGCACGACCCGCACCATGACCATCCAGGCCTCCGTGGGCGGCGTGGCGCTGGCGTCGGTATTCGATCTGTACGTCTATAAGTTCAACAACGCCACCCAGACCTTCGAGCAGGTTCGCGTCGAGTCGGGCTGGCTGCGCGCTCCGCTGCTGGGAGGCTCGTCATCCCAGCTGACGCTGAATCTGCCGGCCGGGGAGTACCTGTTCTTACTCAATACCGCATCGGGGATCGCCGTCCTGACGGGCTACACGCTGAGCGTCCTGCAGGATCATGTCTACAGCGTGGCGAGCATCAGCGAAACCACCACGGGCGACGTGCTGGCGAATGACCCAGTTCCGGCGGGCACGTTGGTCACCGAAGTGAACGGCGTGGCGGTTAACAGCAGTGGAACCACCACCATTCAGGGGGAATACGGCACGCTGACCATCAATTCGTCCGGACAGTACACCTACACCCTGAGAAGCGGCGTGGGGGCGGACCATATCAGCACGCCGGATACCTTCGTCTACACCGTTACCGCGCCTGACGGCTCGAAGGATACGGCATCGCTCAACATCACCCCAACCCCCCGGGCGATGGATGCGGTGAACGATGTCAGCGCCACGATGGACCTCACCTCGGTGCACCACACGTCGGCATACTCGGATACGACCGTGGGCACCGCCAGCTGGACGACGGCCCTGCTCTCGTCAACCCAGGGCTCCGGCAGCGGAACCTTCGTGGTCGACGCGAACACCGCGCTGCACAACGTGTCGCTCCACTTTAACGTGGCCTCGCTGCTGGCGCTGGGCGGGCTAACGGTAAACTGGTCCATCAGCGACGGCTCGGGCGTGATACGCAGCGGCTCCTTCAGCGGCGGCTCACTGCTGGGCGGCAATATCGACATCCCGCTCACCGGGCTGGATCTGAACGCCGGAACCTATACGCTGAACTTTACCGGTAGCGTACCGGGGCTGAGCGTGGGGAACATCACCATCACACCAAGCGTGAACGGCACCACCTACTCGCTGAGTGATTTCGACGTCACCGGCAGCCACACCGTCAACGGCAATATCTTTGACGGCACCGATTCTGGCGGCGTGCTGGATCAGCTCCACTCGGTGGATACCCGTCTGAGCGTGACCGGGTACAACGGCGTGACCACCACGCTGGATCCGTATACCGGCAGCGCAACGGTGAACATCACCGGCCATTACGGCGTCCTGGCGATCGGCGCTGACGGCCATTACACCTATACCCTCAACAGCGGGGTATCGCTCTCATCCATGACGTCGAAGGAGACCTTCAACTACACCCTGACCGACTCTACCGGGAGAACGGACAGCGCCACGCTGACCATCAATATGGCGCCGCAGTTCATCAGTTCGGAACATAACGACGCCATCACCGGTACGGCTTACGGCGATACGCTGATTTACCAGGTGCTGAACAGTACGGTGGGGAATGCCACGGCGGGTAACGTCAGCAGCACCGCGGGCGATCACTGGACCGGCTTCTCGCTGGCGCAGGGGGACAAAATCGACATCGGCGATCTGCTGGTGGGCTGGAACGGTAGCGCCGCGACGCTGGGGAATTATCTCCATGTCACTAATAGTAATGGCAATACCGTGATCTCCATCGACCGTGACGGTGCGGGAGGCACCTACACTAATACCACGCTCGTTACGCTTGATGGCGTTCAGACCACCTACGACGAGCTGGTTAACCAGCAGCACATCATTACCTGATAGCACCTGCAAGAGATGACCCGGGCGCACAGCGCCCGGGCATAAATAATAAAGACATACTCTTTTTAATAGGGACATGACATGGGAATGAAGATGCCTCACTGGTGGCTCTCGTGCTGCCTGATATCTGTGCCCGCTCTTTGCGCGAACCCGGCGGCAATCATCAATACCGGACAGCTTCGCGAAACGCAGGAACTCCCCTCGCTCAATGGCCGCGTCGCACCTGCGGCTGGCAAAGCCGCACCCGGTTCATTGCAGCTTGGCGATGCCGTCAACCGCGCCGTCACCTGGCACCCGGCCATCAGCGAAGCCGTGGGGAAACTCTACCAGCAGAGCGAAGAGGTGGACGTCGCTAAATCAAAATACTATCCGCAGATTAATGCCGGCGTGGACAACGGTTATTCCCACGACGGCGACCAGAACGGCTTTACGCCGTCGCTGGTGCTTTCTCTCTCACAGATGCTCTACGACTTTGGCAAAGTGGACAGCCAGGTGCGGGCCGAGAGCGCGGGCGTTGCCCAGCAGCAGGCCAACGTGCTGGTGAGTATCGACACCATCGCTCACGATACCGCCATCGCCATGGTGCAGGTGCAAACCTGGCAGCAGATGGTCGAGACCGCTAAAGAGCAGCTCGACGCCCTCTCCTCCATTGGCACGCTGACCCGCCAGCGTAACGACGAAGGGGCCACGTCGCTCTCTGACGTGGTGCAGACCGATGCCCGTATCGAAGGCGCGCGCGCCCAGCTGATGCAGTACCAGGCCAGCCTGGACAGCGCCCGCGCCACGCTGATGAGCTTTCTCGGCTGGAACAGCCTGAACGCCATCAGCAATGACTTTCCGCAAAAGCTGGGCCGGAGCTGCGACATCGCCGAGCCGGATGACCGTCTGGTTCCCGCGGTACTTGCCGCCTGGGCGCAGGCTAACGTCGCCCAGGCTAACCTCGACTACGCCGACGCGCAGATGACGCCAACCGTCTCGCTGGAGCCGGAGGTGCGTCACTACATGAACGATCGCTACGCGGGGAGCGAAACCCGGGATCGCACCCAGTATTCCGCATGGGTGAAAGTGCAGATGCCGCTCTATCAGGGCGGCGGCCTCACCGCCCGGCGTAACGCTGCCGGACACGCGGTGGAGGCGGCGCAGTCCACCGTTCAGCGCACGCGCCTTGATGTCCGCCAGAAACTGCTGGAAGCCCGCAGCCAGGTGATGAGCCTGCAAAGCACGCTGCAAATCCAGGGTCGCCAGGAAGCCCTCAGCGCCCGCACCCGCGAACTGTACCAGCAGCAGTATCTCGATCTCGGCTCGCGCCCGCTCCTCGACGTGCTCAACGCCGAGCAGGAGGTCTACCAGGCGCGCTTCACCCAGCAGCAGACCCTCGGTCAGCTGCACCAGCTGCAGCTCAACTGCCTGTATAACACCGGGCAGCTGCGTCACGCGTTCGATCTTGATAACCGCACCATCCAGACCGTGGAGATCCAGCCATGAAGCAACGCGAAATCCCGCAGGGCGAAACGATGACGGATGAGGCGCTGGCGCAGTGGGCACAGGCCTTCGGTTTTGTCGCCACGCGCTACCGCGTGGCCTGCTCCCCCGGCGCGCTGATCGCAGGCGCGCCGTGGCTGAAAGGCAAACCGATGGTGCCCGCCCTCACCCAGCTGGCCCGCGAAGCGGGGCTGTCGTTTCAGCTCCTTACCGACGATCGGCAGGCGATCAACAGCTGGCGTCTGCCGGTGGTGGTGGCGATGAATGACGGCAGGATCGGCGTGATCGAGCATTTCGACGGGGACGATACGCTGGAGATCAGCTTCTTCGACGATGACACCTACACCAACCGGCTGTCGATGACGGCGATGCTGCCCGCTATCCGCCACGTCATTGCCCTGCGTCCACTCGCCGCGCTGAAGGACAGCCGCGTGGATGCCTATATCTCAAAATACCGCCCGGACTGGCTCTACCGGCTGGTGATGCGCGACCTGCGCCCCTACAGCTGGGTCATGCTGGCCGCCCTCTTTATCAACGTGCTGTCGCTCTCCGGGATCGTCTTTTCCATGCAGGTCTATGACCGGGTGATCCCCGCCCAGTCCTATCCGACGCTTTACGTCCTGACCATCGGGGTGCTGATTGCCACCCTGTTTGGTTTTGTGCTGCGCGTGGCGCGCGGGCACATTATGGATCTGCTCGGCAAGCGCTCGGACATGCGCGTTTCGGATCGCGTCTTCGGCCACGCGCTTCGGCTGCGCAACAGCGCGATCCCCCGCTCCACCGGCAGCTTTATCTCTCAGCTGCGCGAGCTGGAGCAGATCCGCGAGATGGTCACCTCGTCCACCATTTCGACCATTGTCGACCTGCCGTTCTTTCTCCTGTTCGTGGTGGTGCTGGCGATCATCGCCCCGCAGCTGGCGTGGATCGCCCCGGTCGCGGCGGTGATCATGGTCCTGCCCGGCCTGCTGCTGCAGAAGAAGCTGGCGGAGCTGGCAAAGCAGTCGGCCCATGAATCGACCCTGCGCAACGCGGTGCTGGTGGAGAGCGTGCAGGGGCTGGAGGACATCAAGCTGATGCAGGCGGAAAACCGCTTTTTGCAGCAGTGGAACAGCTATATCCAGATCACCGCGGAATCCGGCCTGCGCACCCGCGAGCTGACGCAGAACCTGATTAGCTGGGGGATGACCATTCAGAGCCTGGTCTACGCCGGGGTGATTGTGGTCGGCGCCCCGATGGTGATCGACGGCACCCTCACCACCGGTTCGGTGGTCGCCGCGTCGATGCTGGCCTCCCGCATGATCGCCCCGATGGCGACGCTGTGCGGCGTGCTGGCGCGCTGGCAGCAGGTCAAAGCGGCAAAAGAAGGGCTGGACATCATCATGCAGCTTCCCACCGAAAATCAGCGCGAGGAGACGCCGATCCGCCAGGACGTGCTGCGCGGTCATTACCTCTTCGAGCAGGCGCAGTTCCGCTATCAGCCGGACGATCCGCGCATGGCGCTGCGCATTAACCGGCTGGAGATCAGACCGGGTGAGAAAGTGGCGATCCTCGGGCGCAACGGCGCGGGCAAATCGACCCTGCTGCAGGCCATGGCGGGCGGAATGGATCTGGCGGCCGGCGAGCTGCGGCTTGATAACTTCAGCCTGCCGCATCTCGACGTCGCCGACGTCCGGCGCAACGTCGGCTTTATGACCCAGAACGCGCGGCTGTTTTACGGCACCCTGCGCGAAAACATCACCCTCGGCATGCCGCGCGCCACCGACGAAGAGATTTTCGAGGCGCTGGAGCTGACCGGCGCGGCAGGCTTCGTGCAGAAGCTGCCCAAGGGGCTGGACTATCCGATCATGGAAAACGGCGTGGGGTTATCCGGCGGGCAACGCCAGTCGATTCTGCTGGCGCGGATGCTGCTGCGCGATCCGAATATTGTGCTAATGGATGAACCCACCGCGTCGCTGGACGAGCACACCGAGCGGGAATTCATCCAGCGTCTGGGCGACTGGCTCGGGCATCGCACCCTGATTGTCGCCACGCATCGCGTGCCGGTGCTGGAACTGGTGGAGCGCGTCGTGGTGTTAAAAGAGGGGATGCTGGTGATGGACGCGCCAAAAGCCCAGGCGCTGAACAACAGCCGTATGCAGCAGCAACAGCAGCAGGCAGCAACCGGACGGGAGTGGAAAAATGAAAATCAGTCAGCGTGACGTGGCGGCAATGGACGATCTGGATAACGCCCTCGACTCCGAAAGCGGCTATACCGGCGCGCGTCGGATCGTGATCTTCTCGCTGCTGATGTTTGTGGTGCTGGGCGTCTGGGCGTGGTTTGGCGTGCTGGATGAGGTATCAACCGGCTCGGGTAAAGTGATCCCCAGCTCGCGCGAGCAGGTCTTACAGTCTCTCGACGGCGGGATCCTCACCGAGCTGAACGTCCACGAGGGCGATCAGGTGCAGGCCGGGCAGGTGCTGGCGCGGCTCGATCCAACGCGTTCCGAATCGAACGTCGGCGAAAGCGCGGCGCGCTACCGGGCCTCACTGGCCTCCAGCGCCCGCCTGTACGCCGAGGTGAACGATCTCCCGCTGAAGTTCCCCCCTTCGCTGGCAAAGTGGCCGGATCTGATTGCTGACGAAACGCGCCTCTACAACTCCCGCCGCGCGCAGCTGGAGGATACCCAACGGGAGCTGCGCGCCGCGTTAGATCTCGCCAATAAGGAGCTGGCTATCACCCAGCGGCTGGTGAAAACCGGTGCCGCCAGCCACGTGGAGGTGCTGCGCCTGCAGCGGCAGAAAAGCGATCTGGAGTTGAAGCTCACCGACGTACGCTCGCAGTATTACGTTCAGGCCCGGGAGGCGTTATCCAAGGCCAACGCCGAGGTGGATATGGTTTCGGCGATCCTCAAAGGCCGCCAGGATTCCGTCACCCGTCTGACGGTAAAATCTCCGGTACGCGGGATCGTGAAAAACATTAAGGTCACCACCATCGGCGGCGTGATCCCACCCAACGGCGAGCTGATGGAGATTGTGCCGGTGGACGATCACCTGCTGATTGAAACCCGCCTGTCGCCGCGCGATATCGCCTTTATCCACCCGAACCAGGAGGCACTGGTTAAAATCACCGCCTACGATTACGCCATTTACGGCGGCCTGCACGGGGTCGTCGAAACGATCTCTCCGGACACCATCCAGGACGAGGCCAAGCCGGAAGTGTTCTATTACCGGGTGTTTATCCGCACCAGCCAGGATTACCTGGTCAATAAGGCGGGCAGGCACTTCTCGATTGTGCCGGGGATGATTGCGACGGTGGACATTAAGACCGGCGAGAAAACGGTGCTGGATTATCTGATCAAGCCGTTTAACCGGGCGAAAGAGGCGCTGAGGGAGCGATAGTCAATCGCCGGGTGGCGGCTCCGCCTTACCCGGCCTACATACCCGGAGGCCCTTGCAAGCGCAGCGCCGCCGGGTATTTAACCGCACGTCAGAACTGGAACCTACCTCGAAATATTCATCTTTAGCCATACATCCCACTTCCCTTCAGCCATCGCCAAGGTAATATTAACCGCAGACAAAAACGCACTTGCGCACTGTGCAGGAGTGCATTACAATTCAATCAGCTTCAAGGACTGGAGCTCAGCACCATTATGATTAGTTATTTTCGGGATCAATGGCTTGAGGATTTTTTTCTTTACGGCAGATCGAGCAATGTTATTCCTGCAAATCTGGAAACAGCGCTTGCGAGAAAGCTCGATATCATCAGGGCAGCAACCTCGCACAGGGATTTGCGATCGCCACCGGGCAATATGTATGAAGCATTGAATCCTCCGCTGAAGGGATATTCCTCTATCCGGGTAAACAGGCAATACAGGCTCGTATTTCGCTGGACAGAGGGTAAAGCAGAAGATCTCTACCTCTCTCCACACAAGTACACGCAACACAAGTGAGGCATCACCTATGACACTTCAACAGGCACTCCGCAAACCCACCACGCCGGGCGACGTGTTGCAGTATGAGTATCTTGAACCGCTCAATCTGAAAATCAGCGATCTGGCGGAGATGCTCAATGTTCACCGCAACACCATCAGCGCGCTGGTCAATAACAATCGCAAGCTTACTGCCGATATGGCGATCAAACTGGCAAAAGCCTTTGATACCACGATTGAATTTTGGCTTAACTTACAGCTGAACGTCGATATCTGGGAAGCGCAATCCAACCCCAGGACGCAGGAGGAGCTAAGCCGTATAAAGACCGTTGCGGACGTCATGGCTAAGCGAAAATCTGGCCAGCCGGATGTAGCCTGATTCGGTAAACACTTCACCTATCAATACTTTTTCAGGAAGAAATCATGCGCCAACGAACCATTGTCTGCCCCATCATCCAGAACGACGGTGCCTATCTCCTGTGTAAAATGGCCGACGATCGCGGCGTGTTCCCCGGCCAGTGGGCTCTCTCCGGCGGTGGAATGGAGCCGGGCGAAACCATGGAACAGGCGTTGCGCCGTGAGATCCGCGAAGAGCTGGGCGAAGCGCTGGAGATTGTCTCGGTTACGCCATGGGCTTTTCGCGATGACATCAGGGTGAAAACCTACGCCGATGGCACCACTGAGGAGATTTACATGATCTATCTGATCTTCGACTGCATCAGCGCCAACCGGGAAGTCACGTTTAATGAAGAGTTTCAGGAGATCGCCTGGGTTAATCCGGAATCGTTAAAAGAGCTGGATCTCAACGCAGCCACGCGTGTTACCTTCGCCCAAAAGGGCCTTCTTTAATCACCCACTGCCCCGGCGTTTTACCGGTCCATGCTCTGAAAACCTCAATAAATGCGCTGACGCTGCTGTAGCCGCAGGACAGCGCAATCCACCCTACCGGCTTCCCCGCCGCCAGCCACTCCATTGCCCGCATGACGCGAGCCAGCTGCCGCCAGTTAACAAAATTCATTCCGGTCTGGGCGCTAAACCGACGGTTGAACGTACGCACGCTCATCCCAGCATGAATAGCATGGCTCTCGACCGTCTGGTTATCATCGACAAACTGCAGCAAATGGCTGACCACGTTCTTCAGACGCGGATCCGTCGGCACGGGCAGAGAAAAGCGAGCCTGGGGCGTCAGGGCAAGCTCATCCAGCAGCAAAGCAAGCTTTCGCGGATCGTACTCGCTCTCTGCATCGCATAAACGGGAAAACAGTGCATGGGTGAGATCGTCGGGCTCGAACAGCGCGGGCGCATCGGGAAGCATTGCGCACCCGGCGGGGTCAAGAAAGATAGCGCAGCCTTCTACCGCACTTTCGGAAAAAGCGGCGTGCTGCCGATCCGGAGGGATCCAGCCGATGTGTTTTGCCGGTACGACCGCTCGCGCCTGCTGCGTCTCAATGACCAGCAGCCCCGCTGCAATGCGCCACAGCTGGCCGGTGCGATGACTGTGCCAGGGCGTTCGGTACCCGCCGGGATGAAGGAGCGTTTCAACACTGACCATATCATTTTGACCGAAAATCGTTATTCTTCGGCATATTAGAGAAACTGCGACTTCTGCTGTCAAGGATAATGGTGATTCAACCACATAAGGAGCCCGCATGAGCATTATCACGTCCCTGATAGCCCACACCGACAACGCCGCGCAGCGCGAAAAGATGGCCTGCCTGTTAACCCGCTTATTCAACGGCGATATCGATCCGGCAGAGGTATTTACGCCCGATTACCAGCAGTTTACGGACGGTCACGCGCTTGACTACCGGGGTTTTGTCCAGCATCTGAGCCACGTCAGCTCACAGATCCGCGCAATCGCCTTTACCGTGGTGGAGATAGCCTGCCATGACGAACTTCTGGCTGACCGGCATATCGTAACGGTCACCTATCCTGATGGTCGTCAGGCAGAGATCGAGGTTTACCTGTTTGCCGCGCTGCGTGAAGGGAAAATCTGGCGGATCCATGAAGTCACGCGAGCACTCAGCGGCGATGCTGCAGATCGCACGCTGGCACACGCGACAGAATAACCTTACTCCGCCGGGCGCGGTGCGGCACTGTTATACACCCCAACGTAACGCGCAAATTTCCCGAGAAACACGCCGGCAAACACGCCGCCGGAGACGATCGCCAGCGCGCTCATGGCGGGCTGCTGCATCGTCTGGGGAGAGACCGCGCTCATCACGCCCAGCACATACTTCACGCCGAACGCCAGCATCATAAACGGCAGCGCGGTGTAGTCTGCCTGGCGGTAAAGGGTGCGCGGCGCATCTGCGCGGGTGATAACCGCCTGCTTAATCAGGATATACCCCAGCGCGGCCCCGGCGAGGATCCCCGCCGTCCACAATGCGACAGTTCCGGGCGTCAGGGTGCGGTAGACCACCAGATCGTAGATATCCCAGATTAGAAATATTGCCGGAATGATGGCAAGCCTCTCCAGCGTAACGGTGGCAGGCCTGCGGGCTTTAATGCCGCGAGAGATAAGGAAGATAAACAGCACCCACACCCAGGCGGGCGTGTGCGTAACGACACCGAACAGAAATTCAAACATGGAGATCTCCATGGACGATCGCGGCCCGTGCCGCCTGAACGCGTATTGCGCATAACGGCAGGAAAACCATTATGCGCAGGTCTTTTACAGCGATTTTTTCAGGCGTTTAACCGCTTCCTTCAGCTCTTCATCCGTTGGCGTGACAAACGACATACGCAGCGTAGAATGGTCTGGCTCATTGCAGTAGAAAAATTCGCCCGGCACAAATACTACGCCGTTACTTAACGTTTTTTCCAGCCAGCGGGTGGTATTACTACTATTTTTCATATTCGCCCACAGGAACATGCCGCCCTTCGGCTTGTGGAACGACATCACATCGCCCAGCTCGGCCTCCAGCTCGGTTGCGAACGTCTGGTATTTCTGGCGATAGGCTTCGCGGATCGTTTTAATCTGAGCGGGCAGACGACCGGTTTTCAGGTATTCATACGTCATCAGCTGCGACAGCGTGCTGGTGTGCAGGTCGGTGGTTTGCTTAAGGTTTACTACTGCGCGCTTCAGCCATTCCGGCACCAGCACCCAGCCCACGCGGGTTCCTGGAGCAAGAATTTTGGAGAAGGTTGAGGTATACACCACGTTCTCTTCGTTGCCGATATCTTTGGCATGGGCAATTAACGGGCGGAAAACTTCATCGGTATAATTAATTTCGCTGTACGGATCGTCTTCAATAATGACGAAGTCATAGCGCTTCGATAATTCCACCAGCTGTTTGCGACGCGCCTCAGAAAGGGTTACCCCGCCAGGGTTGCCAAACGTCGGAACAATATAGACCGCTTTGATGGTTTTATTTGCCGCCAGCGCTTCAAGCTCGTCGACCTTCATTCCGTCGCCGTCGGTGCCAACGGATTCAAAATTCGCCTGCGCCAGGCCAAATACCTGCAGCGCAGCAAGATAGGTTGGACGCTCAACCACAACGGTATCGCCCGGGTTAATTAATGCACGCGCCAGCACGTCGAGGGACTGCTGTGAACCGGAGGTCACGACCACATCATCCGCCTTGCAGCGGATCCCGCGCCCTTCACAGATGCGCTGAATTTCTTCCCGCAGCCCCGGTACGCCTTCCGTCAGGCCGTACTGGAACGCCTCGCCAAAATGCTGTGATAATACGGCATCAGCGGCAATTTTCAGCCCTTCGTGATCGAACAAGGCCGGGTTAGGAATCCCCCCACCCAGCGAAATGACGCCGGCCATTTTGCTATGTTTTAATAATTCACGGATGGCAGATGATTGCAGGCCCTGCGCGCTGCTGGCGAGTTTATTCACAGACATTCTTTGCATACCTTCTTTTTTATAGTGTGCCCAATCTTAGCAGAATATGGGCGATAAATTCCGTTAGCTTAGGGAGAGGTCGTAAATCCTGACGCCACAGCAAATGCACGGGTCTCGGCGCCGGAATATACGCCTCCAGCACCCGCACCAGCCTGCCGCTTTCCAGATCTTCCGCCACCAGAACCTCCGGCTGCAGCAGCAGTCCCGCCCCGGCTCTCGCGGCCATCCGCAGCCCGTAGCCGTCGTTGCATCTTAAGACCGCGTCCCGCTTCCAGCGCACCTCGCCCTCAACGCCCGGCAACCGCCACTCGTTGCGCGCGGTCCACACGCTGTGGGACAGGCAGAGATGATCCACCAGATCGGCAGGGGTTTGCGGCGTACCGTAGTGCGCAAGGTAGTCCGGCGCGGCGCAGATCACCATCCGGTAAGGGCAGAGGTATTTCGCCACCAGATCGTCGTTATGAATGTCGCCAATACGAATGGCCAGATCGATACCCTCCTCCACCAGATCCACCATCCGGTTGGTGAGATCCAGCTCGATGCGCACCTCCGGGTAGCGTTGTAAAAAAGAGGCCGTAAGCGGCGCGATCGCGCTGCCGCCAAACGAGGTGGGCGCCGTCACGCGCAGGGTGCCGGACGGCGCGGCGCGCAGGCGCTCCACGGCGCTTTCGGCGATCGCGACCTGCTCCAGCACCCGCTTCGCCTCGTCGAAATAGACCCGCCCGGCGTCGGTCAGGCTCTGGCGCCGCGTGTTACGCTCCAGCAGGCGGCTACCGAGCTGTGATTCCAGCAGCGCAACGTATTTCCCCACCATTACCGCCGACATCTCCAGCCGTGCCGCCGCACCGGTAAAGCTGCCGCTTTCAACCACGGCAATAAAGGTCTCCATGCTGCGAAGCTTATCCATATTCCAAACTCCTGGTTAGCAATCTTCTAACTTTAGCCCAGTTTATCTGCATTTTTATTTATTAAAGAATGGGGGCTCACAACATAAGGAGTCAGCTATGAAAATCGTCATTATTGGTGCCAGCGGTACGGTTGGTCGTGCGGTAACGGAAGAGCTGAGTCGTCGCCACGAGGTCATCCGCGTCGGCCGCACGCAGGGCGACGAGCAGGTGGATATCACCTCGCAGGCGAGCGTCCAGGCGCTGTTTGAGAAAATCGGCCCGGTGGATGCGATTGTCTCCGCCAGCGGTGGCCTTTACTTTGGCCCGCTCGCGACCATGAAGGACAGCGACTTCAACCAGGGCCTGCAGGACAAGCTGCTCGGGCAGGTGCGCCTGGCGCTGACCGGCCAGCATTATCTGAACGAAGGCGGCTCTATTACGCTGATAAGCGGCATCGTGGCGCACGAGCCGATTGCGCAGGGCGTGAATGCCACCACGGTGAATGCGGCGCTGGAAGGGTTTATCCGCGCCGCAGCCTGCGAGCTGCCGCGCGGGATCCGCATCAACCTGATTAGCCCGACGGTACTCACCGAATCCGTCGAAACGTACGACGGCTTCTTCCCGGGCTTTGAGAGCGTTCCCGCCGTGACCGTGGCGCAGGCCTATCGCCGCAGCGTGGAAGGCGTGCAGAGCGGGCGGGTGTATAGGGTGGGTTACTGAGCCTTACGGGCGGCGATCAGCACCAGCATCGGGCGCTCTGCCTCTTCGGCCAGCGCGGGCCAGGCGTCAATCTGCGCCTGCGCTGGCCCCCACTCGTTGACGTCGCTTATCGTTAATCCGGCCCCGATCAGCGCGTTAAGCGTGGTGCCGAGCGTGCGGTGGTATTTAACCACCCCGTCCGCCAGCCAGTTGCTGACGCGTTTGCCTTCATCCTGATAATGGTTCACGCCCCAGAACCGCTCGCCGCTATCGTCGGTCAGCCAGCCCTGACGGGTGGCGCAGGTGTAGATCGGGTGCTCCATCGAAAAGACCAGGCTGCCGCCGGGCTTGAGCGCGCGCTGAACCCTGGCGAATAACGTATCCAGTTCCGGCAGGTAGTGCAGCGCCAGCGAGCTGTAGACCAGATTGAGGCTGTTCTCGTTAAGCTTGAGAGATTCCAGATCGCTACGCTGATAGTGAATCTGTGGGTCAGCGGTAAGCTCCGCCGCGCGGGCGAGCATCTTTTCTGAGATATCGACCCCCGTGACGTCAGCAGCGCCCAGCTCGCGCGCCGCGCGGCAGAACCAGCCGTAGCCGCAGCCGAGATCGACAACCGATTTGCCGGTTAAATCCAGCAGCATACTTTTTAGCGCGGGCCACTCCGGCGCGCCGTCCAGACCCTGCACCGAGCGTGGAAGCCGGGCGTAGCCTTCAAAAAACGCCGGATTGTCGTAGATATTTTGTGCCATGGCAGATCCCTCTTTAAGAATGTGCATAGCAGTATACTGCATTGTCGGGTGGCGGCTTCGCCTTACCCGACCTACGGAAGTGCGGCCTGATGCCCTCACCCCAACCCTCTCCCACAGGGAGAGGGAGAAATGCACCTCACCCCAACTCTCTCCTACAGGGAGAGGGAGAAATGCACGTCAACCCACCGAGCCCCAGACAAGGTTGCCCTTATGGAACGTCGCGGTGCGCGGTGAAATGCGCGCCACGGCCTCGGCGGAGCAGGAAGCATCCACCAGCACAAAGCTGGCGTCGTCCTGCGCTTTCGGCCACACGCGCTCGCCTTTGTCGTTCAGCGGCAGCACGTCGCCGGTGGCAATACCGAGCGCGCGGGAGAGCGTCTGCTCGTTCGGGCGGATGTAGAGCTGAGCGTAAAGATTCGCTTTCTCCAGCATGTCCCCCAGACCGTACGGCGACCAGTGATCGATCACGCTGTCGGTCCCCGTCATTACGAACACGCCCTTCTCGCGCAGCTGCTTCAGCGGCATATGCAGGGTGCCAATCGGCACGGTGGAGGCGATGGTCACCTGCTGCGCCGCCATGCGGGTGGCGATCTCATCTACCTGCTGCTCGTTGAGCGTCGCCAGCGCGAAGGCGTGGCTGATGGTCAGCTTGCCCTTCAGCTCCGGCGTTTTCTCCACGGTTTCCACCATATAGTTCACCGCCGCCACGCCCGCCGGGCTGGTTTCGTGCAGGTGGATATCCACCCCTTTGTCGTAGTCCAGCGCAATCTGGAACATGGTGTCGAGGGATTTCTCCATCGCGCCGTCGACGTTGGTAGGATCCAGCCCGCCCACGTAGTGCGCCCCGGCCTGCATCGCCTCGCGCATCAGCTTTTCGGAGTTTGACAGCAGCAGCCCGTGCTGCGGAAAAGCGACGATTTCGCAGTCAAAGCCGGGCTTACGGCGCGATAAAACCGCCTGCAGGTTTTCCAGATTCTTCAGGCCGGAGGTCGGCTCGATATTGCAGTGGCTGCGGGCGATGGTGGAGCCTTTCGACTGGATCAGATCGATCAGCTTTTCCGCGCGCTCCTGGGTGTAGGGCTGTAGCTCCGGCAGCAGCTTCTGCTCAAGGCGGATCATGTCCTGAATCGTGGTGCCCGCGGGGCGGTTCAGGGAGCGCCACGGACCGCCGTAAAAGGTTTTATCCAGGTGAATGTGCATGTCGCGCATCGCCGGGAGCATCAGCTTGCCGCCCGCATCGTAGTGCGGCAGCGTGGCGTCGGCGTGGCGCTTGTTATCGCGCAGGGCGACGATCTTCCCGTCGTTAATTTCCAGCGTTTTCAGCTCGGTGCGGGTGCTCGTCGCCACACCGCCGTCGACGTTGAACCCGGCCTCCAGCAGCACGTTGTCCAGATAGTAATGTTTCGCGGTGATGCTCATCGGTTTGCCCGTCTCGCAGGTTGGCTTCGCGGGGTCAGCAGCATACGCGACGGATCCGGTGGCGCCAAACAGCGCGCAGGCGGTGACCATTTTGCCGCTCTGGCTGATAAATTCGCGGCGGCTTTTGTTTTCACTCATCTTATCTTCCTTCATTAACAATATGGGTACCGGTTTCCCCGCGCAGCGCCGCGGGCAGGCAGTCCGGCGAGGTGATAATCACGCGCCTGCCGCCGTGGTGTAAAAATTCCAGCGAGGCGACGATTTTGGGCAGCATGCTGCCCGCCGGGAAGTGGCCCTCTTCCCTGTAGCGCGTCATCTGCGCCACGCTGACGGTGTCCAGCGCCTGCTGGTTCGGCTTGCCGAAGTTGATGCACACCTTCTCCACGCTGGTGGTGATCGCCAGCACGTCGGCACCGATCTCGCGCGCCAGCAGCGCGGTGGAGAGATCTTTATCAATCACCGCATCGACGCTCTGGTAGTCGCCCTGCTCGCTGCGAATCACGGGTATTCCGCCGCCGCCCGCGCCGATCACCACAAAGCCTTTTTGCGTCAGCGTTTTGATGGCGTCGGCCTCAACGATGCGCAGCGGCTGCGGTGAAGCCACCACGCGACGGTAGCCACGGCCTGAATCCTCGACAAAATGCCAGTCCGGGTGTGCCTGTTGGAGCTCGTCGCGCTGCGCCTCGGTGAAGAACGCACCGATAGGTTTCGTCGGGTGCGTAAAGCCGGGATCGTTTTTATCCACCTCCACCTGCGTGACGACCGTGACCGCTTTTTGCTCCCCGCGCGCGGCCAGGCGATTGTTGAGCGCCTGCTGGATCAGGTAGCCAATCCCGCCCTGGGTGTCCGCCACGCAGTTTGCCAGCGGGGTCAGCGGCAGCCCTTCCCGCTCGTGGGCGATTTCGGCGCGGCGCAGATCCAGCCCCACCTGGGGGCCGTTGCCGTGGGTGAGCACGATGTCATAGTCGGATGCCAGCATTTCCAGCACCGACTCTGCCACCGCTTTCACCGCCTGCGCCTGGTGTTCAACCGACTGGCTGGCGTTGTCTTTGATAATGCTGTTGCCGCCGATGGCGACGACCATAAGCTCTTTCATTTTGTGTCCTTTAGAAGGTGCGTTCTGGTGCCCTCACCCCGACCCTCTCCCACTGGGAGAGGGGGAGTAACAGAGATATCCAGCACATGCTTCACCACAAACATGCCGCCCATCATCAGATACGCGGTGACGAACATCAGCGAACTGCCCTCGGCAAAGCCCACCACCGGGGCGTGGATCACCCCAAACAGCGCCAGCAGCGCCCCGACGGAGGCCGCAACGGCTCCGCGCAGCGGCTTGTTGATGATGGCGAAAATGGCGATACAGCCCCACAGCATGCTGGCGAGCGGCGCGCCGTTGCCGAGATGCACCAGGCCTTCGTAGTAAATTCCTTTGCTGTGCAGCACGTCGGTGCCGATCTTCGCCGCGCTGGTGCCCGCCGCCCCCATCACGCTGTTCATCATGGTCAGCGCCCAGTTTGCGATCCACGGGAACAGGCAGATGAAGATCACCGGCACCTCCACTTTGGGCGTTTCCCTCACCACCTGGTTGGCGGTGACGACGCCGATAAACACCAGTATCGGCACGATTGCGGTCATCGGAATGATGGCGAGCATAAACGCCCCCAGCCCGAACAGCGGCACGATGAACATGGTCACGCCGGAGGCCAGCGTATAGCCGATGCTCGCGCCCATCGCTTTCCAGCCAGGGTGGCCAACGTAGACCGTCACCGGGAACGGGTTCCCCATCAGGCAGCCGAGCATCGACGCCAGACCGTTAGCCAGCATCACCTTACGCGTCGGGTACGCATCTCCCGCCGCGTGGG
Organism: Enterobacter sp. R-1.6.2; assembly: GCF_035064085.1. NCBI lineage: Bacteria > Pseudomonadati > Pseudomonadota > Gammaproteobacteria > Enterobacterales > Enterobacteriaceae > Enterobacter > Enterobacter sp. R-1.6.2. The sequence continues at coordinate 138,779 of NZ_JASEYI010000009.1, read as the reverse complement.
CGCTTTCGATGTTCTCCAGATCAAAGATGTAGTTCGCCAGCCCCAGCGGCACGGCAGAGGCCAGATACGGCAGCGCGTGCGGCAGGCCCTGCATGAAGCTGTCCACGTGCACTTCCGGCGGGTTAAAGCCGAAGGATGACATGGACGCTTTAATCGCTTCCGGGCTTTGCAGGCCGGAGATCCACGCCAGTGCCGTACCGGCAATCAACAGCAGCAGACCGGTCGGGATACGGGCGAAAATCGGCTTTTTACCGAACCAGTTGATGAAGATCAGCAGCAGCACGATGAACGACACGGTCGGCGCTTCGAACGCCTGCAGTATCGGGTTCATCGCCAGCAGCAGCAGGCCCAAACCGGAGAGGCACGACAGCAGCACGGTGCGCGGGATCATCTTGCGGATGGTTTCCCCCAGGAACGAACCGCCCGCGAGGATCATCGCCTCCACGAAGCACCACACCAGGCCAATCTGGATCGCGAAGTCCGCATCGCCGGTCTGCTGATAAACCGGCATCAGGACCAGGAAGGTCACGGTAAAAATCGACGGCGCGCTCGGGCCGGACGGCAGCGCGGTCACGTCCGTTCGTCCGGTGGCGCGCGCCATCTGCATGCCGAACCAGGCGTAGCAAATACTCGCGACCAGCACCGCCAGCCCGAAGGCCGGCGCGATGCGTCCATAAACAATCTCCTTCGGGATGCCGACGACAAAAATGAGCAGCCCCATCATGGTCAGCAAATTGGTCAGGTTGTTGGTCATCAATCCGAAATACGCCGCCCAGTCACCTCTTTTCCACTCCAGCTTCATGTTTTTCATGGATGCATGCCTTATAAAAAGTAGCGATCGCGGAAGGTCAACAGCGCCTTTTCAAAACAGCTAAACGGCGGGTGAACGATGCCCGCCCCAATCATGCCGATGCCCGCGTCTTTATGGGCAATGGCGGTGTTAATCACCGGCAGAATGCCGCTGCCCGCGACTTTGGTGATGTCGATAGCGGTCGGAATGCCCATAAACGAGAGCAGCGGAATGGTGACGTTCGGGTTTTCGCCGAGGGTGATTTCGCGCATCTGACGGGAAAAGTCGATGGCTTCCTCCACCGTGCCGCCCACCAGCGCAACGATTGCCGGGGCCGTCGCCATCGCAAAGCCGCCAATGCCGTAGGTTTCGGTGATGGCGCTGTCGCCGATGTCCAGCCCGGAGTCTTCCGGCTTATAGCCTGCGAACATCGGGCCAATCACCTGCTGCGCCGGGCCGGTGAACCACTGCCCCGGCAGGCCGGAAACGCGCAGGCCAAACTCGTAGCCGTTGCGCGCCATGGTGGTGACGACGGTGCTGTACTCAATGCCGTGCGCGGCGTCCAGCGCGGCCTTACACATCGCCATCCACGTCGGGCCGGAGAAGTAGTCGCTGCTGGCGACAAACTCGAACACCTCGCGCTGCTGCTCCACCGGATAGCCCGCCTGAATTAGCCCCGGCGTCAGCGCCTGGATCAGCAGCGTGGTGCCCGCGTTGTTGCGGTTGTGACACTCGTCGCCCATGTGCAGCGCCTGAGCCAGCATCAGGCGCAGGTCGATTTCGCCGACGATCTTCATCGCGTCGCGCAGCATCGGGCCGAGCACGTCGCGCATCCAGTTCAGACGGTCGATCACGCTCTGGTCGTTGGCGCCCATGCGCAGGATCTTCGCCATCTGCTCGCTGAGGTTGGTGAACGCGCGGTTGCCGTAGGTTTTGTTTTCAACGATGTGCATAAACATCGACGCGGAGGTAACGCCCGCCATGGAGCCCACGCAGTCGTGCTCGTGGCACGGCGAGAAGGTAATATCTCCGGAGGCGGCGAGCCTTGCCGCGTCGTCCAGATCTTTCGCCAGCCCTTCAAACACCAGCGCCCCGGTGACCGCGCCCTTCATCGCCCCGCACATATTTTCCCAGGCGACAGGCGGACCGGCGTGCAGAATGGTGGTGCGGGTCATGCCCGGCACCACGTTAATGGCCTGGTCATAGCCCACCAGCACCGGATGAGACTGAATAATGCGTTCAAGGGCGATGCGGTTGGCGGCGGCGATTTTCTCCGCCAGCGGTTTTTCCGCCAGCCGATCGAGCGCTTCAACGACCTGCATATTGCCCCGCCCCGGCGGCGTCCAGTCGAGCTGGGTGACGGGAACGTGCTGTTTTTTGAGATCGTCGCTGAACATCGCAATGCCGACGTTAATCACGTTCAGCGGCTGGTTGAATAAGGTCGTCATTATGCTTTCTCCCCTTTGCAGACAAATTCGCGTGCCAGTAATCCGGTGTTGGTGCTGCTGCTGGCCCAGATGACGCCTGCGTCGGTCAGCAGCTGGCACTGCTGCGCCAGCGACTGCGGATCCTGGTCGGTGCCGAGCACGTAGCCGAGGATCTCCAGCGGACGGTTATCGGCCTTCGCGATCGCCTGCGCCTCTTTAATGGCGTCGATCATCACGCCGACCGGATCCTCGTGCGCGCCAAAGCCCAGCACGAAGTCCATCACAATTACCCCGACTTCCGGGTCGCGGGCTTCCTGCAGCAGGCGGCTGATGCGATTGGTCGGGTCGATCATCGGGTGCGGCTTGCCGTTGGTGAAATCGTCGTCGCCAAAGTCGAGGAAGGTATGGGCTTTACTGACGCTTATGTCGCTCAGGCGCTTAGCCGGATCCGGCTGGATGTTGCTGTAGACGTCGTCGAATTTCGCAAGCGCCGCGAACATCGCCTCGTCGCACAGGGTGCCGCCGCAGAACAGGCCGCGAATGTACTTCTGCTGCCGGGTCAGGCGGGCGCGCACCTCTTCAATCAACGGCCAGTTGAGCGGATGCAGATCGAGGGACTCTTTCTTGATGCCGGTGAGCAGGACCGCCTTCAGGGCCGCCTCTTTGGTGCCGCGCGCAAACTGCAGGCCGTCTTCATCGGCGGGCGGTTCGCTGCGGCCGAGGAAGCAAACAATCACCGGCTTGCGGCAGGCGCGCGCGCGGGCCAGCACTTTCTCCGCCACGGCTGGCGCTGGCGGCTTGGAGATCAGCGCGATAACCTGGGTCGCGTCGTCCGCTTCCAGCATGTCGATGGCGTCGAGCATCATCAGGCCGCCGATTTTCTCGCTGAGATCGCGCCCGCCGGTGCCGATCAGCTGCGACACGCCGCCGCCGAATTCGTGAATGCGCACGCTCAGCTCCTGGCTGCCGGTGCCGGATGCGCCTACGATGCCAATCGGTCCGCGGCGCACCGCGTTGGCGAAGCACAATCCTGCGCCGTTGATGATGGCGGTGCCGCAGTCCGGCCCCATCATCAGCAGCCCTTTCTTATGCGCCAGCTGCTTCAGCGCCAGCTCGTCGTCGAGCGACACGTTATCGGAAAACAGCATCACGTTAAGATCGTTTTCCAGCGCCTGGCGCGCTTCGCGGGCGGCGAAGGTGCCGTTGACGGAAATCACCGCGAGGTTGCTCTCCGGGCGATGGGTTTTGGCGCTGGCAATCGTGGCGTAGCGCGCTTCATGGGTGCCGCCGCTCTCTTTACGCGTGAACAGCGCTTCGATGGCCGCCAGGGTTTCATCATTCGCCGCGTCGCCTTTAATCACGATCATCAGGTCGCCGTTTTTGGCTTCCGCTAATTCCGGCGTTAATAGCCCGAGGTTTTTTAATACGCCTTTGTTCATTTCCGTCGCCATCGCGACAAACGCCTGCTCGACGCCCGGTAATTTATTGGCTTTGGTGGAAACGGACATTAATGAGACGGAGTCAAAATAGGTGTTCTTTTTTATGACGATTTTCGTGGGCATTATTTTCTCCTGAACGCGGATAAAAGGGGGCCGCCGTCGTGCAAAATGCACGTCGGTAAAAATGCGTTTTAATTAGCGGCCAGCCGGAAAAGGCTGGCCGAATGCGTTATGCGCCCGCCGCCAGCAGCAGGTCAGCTATTGCATCGAAGCCTTTTTCCCGCGCCAGCTCGAGCGGGGTTTTACCGTATTTATCGGTCATGTGCGGGTTCGCGCCGTGATCCAGCAGCAGCTTAACGATCTCCTGCTGCTTTGCGCCGCCGTCGTTGAGCACGATCGCTTCCAGCAGCGGCGTCCAGCCGACAAAGTTAGTGTGGTTGACGTTAATGTCCGTTTTTTCCAGCAGCTCGCGCACGATCTCCACGTGCCCCTTTTCACTGGCAGGGGTAATGCCCACGCCGCCAAAGCGCGTCAGGCGATCGAGATCCGGATTTGCCGGAAGGACAAGGCGCAGCAGGGTGATATCGTTGGTCAGGCAGCTAATCAGGAAAGGGTTAAAGCAGGTCTGATCCTGTTTATCAATATCCGCCCCGGCGGCAATTAATAACGCCACGCAGTCATAATGCTTTTTCAGGCTGGCAATAATAACGGCGGTTCTTTTCTGTCGATTGGTGGCGTTAATATCCACGCCTTTCTCCAGACAGGCTTTTAGCGCATCGCTATTGCCCTCTTCTGCCGCCAGCAGAAATTCAGTAACGAGTTCGTTCGCAGACATATTCAGACTCCCGATGTTTTTATTTCTGTTGACCTGAGAATAGCAACAGCCTGGTCATAAAAGAATCCGCTTAAAAATGATTCATCGACAGTCAATTCATTGTTGAGGTAAATTCAATAAACTGGTTAAAACGTGCGTCTGTGCAACCTTTTTCTTATGTTTCTCCGCTTTTTAGCGCTTCTGGCTGCATTATGCTTATGCCTGACGAAGCCTTACTGCGTGCGGCTTTCGACAAAGAGTCAGAACTGTGATCGGCTTCAAATGCGTTGTAACGACGCTGTTAAAATATGTTCAAAACTGATGGCTGAAGGGAGTGAGATATGAATTCCATCTTTACCGAGGAAAACCTGCTGGCCTTTACTACCGCCGCACGCTTCGGCAGCTTCAGCAAAGCCGCCGCCGAACTGGGCGTGACGACATCTGCCATCAGCTACACCATTAAGCGCATGGAGACCGGGCTGGACGTGGTGCTGTTCGTCCGCAGCACGCGCAGCATCGAGCTGACCGAGTCCGGGTTTTACTTTTACCGTAAGGCCACCGACCTGCTGAACGACTTTCACGCCATCAAGCGCGGGATTGATACCATTTCTCAGGGCATTGAGGCGCGGGTGCGCATCTGTATCAACCAGCTTTTGTATACCCCACGCCACACGGCGCGGCTGCTGCAGGTGCTGAAAAAGCAGTTTCCCACCTGTCAGATCACCGTGACCACCGAGGTCTACAACGGCGTCTGGGACTCCATCATCAACAACCAGGCCAACATCGCGATTGGCGCGCCGGACACGCTGCTGGACGGCGGCGGGATTGATTACACAGAGATCGGCGCCATTCGCTGGGTGTTTGCCATCGCGCCGGAACACCCGCTGGCGTTCACCCCGGAGCCAATAGCGGAAAGCCAGCTGCGCCTGTATCCCAACATCATGGTGGAAGATACCGCGCACACCATTAACAAAAAGGTTGGCTGGCTGCTGCACGGGCAGGAGGCGATTCTGGTCCCGGACTTTAACACCAAATGTCAGTGTCAGATCCTGGGCGAAGGGATTGGCTTTTTGCCGGAATACATGGTCCGCGAGGCGGTAGACGCGGGGCTGCTGGTCACCCGACGGATTAACAACCCACGTCAGGACTCGCGCATGCTGCTCGCCACGCAGCATGCCGCAACCGGCCAGGTCACGCGGTGGATCAAGCAGCAGTTTGGTCCGGCGGGGGTGCTGACCGATATCTATAGCGATTTACTGTGGCGCGCCTAGCTTTTGCTCTGTACCCAAAACGCGTGAATGAGGCCGGGGAAGTAGCCCAGCAGCGTCAGAAGAATGTTGATAATAAACGCCCAGCCAAATCCTTTACCCAACAGCACGCCCAGCGGCGGTATGAGGATCGTAAAAACAATACGCCAAAATCCCATATAAACACTCCGTTCAATCTAATCCATTGAAAATAATAAAGAGAACGCTGTAAGCATAGCCAGTTTATTCGTCTGTACCAGTTCCGGGCCTCGCGTTTACCCTCTTTTACGCTTTTGACGCTGGTTTAATGCACCGGATTAGTTTAGCATTCACTTAATTAAGCAAACACTAAACTATCATGACCGAACTCGAACAGCTTCAGGCCAGCGCCGGGCAGGCCGCCACACTTTTAAAAGCGATGAGCAACCCGCGTCGGCTGCTGATCCTCTGCACCCTGTGCGGAGCGCCCGGCACCAGTGCGGGGGAGCTTGCGCGAGCCACGGGGCTAAGTCCTTCCGCCACGTCGCAGCATCTGGCGCGCATGCGTGAGGAAGGGCTTATCGACAGCACCCGCGACGCGCAGCGCATTCTCTATTCCATTAAAAACGATGCGGTACATCAGCTTATCAGCACCCTGAAAACCCTTTATTGTCCGTAAGGAGCCGCCATGTCACTTCCTCTTATTTCACCGCGCCAGGCCAATGCCCGGGTCGCTGAAGGCGCAAAACTGATTGATATTCGTGATGCCGACGAGTACGCCCGCGAGCATATTCCCGCCGCGCGGTCCGTGCCGCTGGATACCTTACCCGGCGCACTTAACGCGCAGGCGGGCGATACGGTGATTTTTCACTGCCAGTCCGGCGCCCGGACGTCGGGGAATGCCGAGCGCCTTGCTCAGGCCGCCACGCCCGCAGAGGCATTTGTGGTCGAGGGGGGGATTCAGGGCTGGAAGCAGGCGGGGCTGCCGACCGTTGAAGACAAATCCCAGCCGCTGCCGCTGATGCGTCAGGTGCAAATTGCCGCCGGGCTGTTGATACTCTGCGGCGTGGTGCTGGGCTATAGCGTCTCCAGCGGCTTTTTCCTGCTCAGCGGTTTTGTCGGAGCCGGGCTGCTGTTCGCCGGTGTGACGGGCTTTTGCGGCATGGCGCGACTGCTCAAGGTGATGCCATGGAACCGGCGTACCTCATAAGCAGTAATCGGTGAAATACGCTGTACCCGGCGTCATGCGTGGGCTAAGGTGAAGATCGCTAAAACGATGAGGAGGTAATATGTTTTCTGTCGGTGATTATGTGCAACCGCGTAAAGGCGGCCCGAAACTGAAAGTGCTCGAAGTGAACGGTGACAGCATTGTGGCGGTCCAGGCCAGCAATGAGCAAGGCGAGAAATATACGCTGAAAGCCGCCGATGTGGCGCCTTATACCGAAGAAGGTGATTTCGGCGTCTGCTGAACAGTCAGCCGGGCGGCGTGTTCCGCCCGGCTCATCCGTTAGATCAGAAAATCATCCAGTGATTTACCGTCTGCCAGCGCGCTGGCGATAGGCTTCGGCGTGCGGCCCTGGCCGGTCCACGTTTTCTCTTCGCCATTCTGGTCAATAAAGCGATATTTTGCTTCACGCGGCTTACGCTTTTTCGCTGGCTTACCCGCCTGCGCCAGTTCAGAACCCAGCAGGTCAGTCGGGGAAATACCATCGGCTTTCATCCGCTCCAGCAGGGCATTAATTTTTTCCTGCTGCTCAGCACGCTGCTGCTCTAATTCCGTCAGCTCGCTGCGTTTCTCTTCAGTAACGACCCTGACCTTTTCCAGCATTTCCTCAAGAACGTCCAGGGATAATTCACGCGCCATGGCGCGCAGGGTTCGGATATTATTAAGATTCTGTAACGTCAAAGACATATTATTTGAAAACCTTTTCTTTGGGGGATAAATAGATAAATCGCCGACAGAATAATTCATTTGAGTTGAAATATCTACCCAAGGGTCCGTACGGGCATCAGCGTTAATATATTTAGAACTCGCTGTTAATAATAGCGCAAGGCGCTGACAGGACACCGGTGAATCCAATCACCACATTAATATAAATAGCCAACTTTAATCCAAACCGCAGCATACTCCACCGCTATCAGGTGGGGATTCCTGCTTCTCGCCACCAACAAAAGCAAGTGGTTGATTTTAATATAAAAACTCTCAAACGAGACAGATTATAACGATCGGAACAAAAAACGAACAACTTTAGAGAATTTTGTGGACAAAAGACGATTAAATAAAAATTAATCACTAGTTGTTAGTTCAAACACAGAGATATACGCTATACATGTCAAACAAACCAACCTAAAGCACTAACCGCTGAAGGAAAATCGTTTCTTTTGTGTTCTTCTCAAGGAGTTCAGACATGTTCTCGCCGCAATCTCGCCTGCGCCACGCGGTGGCGGATACTTTCGCGATGGTTGTTTACTGTTCCGTCGTGAACATGCTGATCGAAATATTCCTCTCCGGAATGTCCTTCGAGCAGTCGCTTTCTTCTCGTCTGGTGGCGATCCCGGTCAATATTATTATTGCATGGCCTTATGGTTTATACCGCGATGCGGTAATGCGCTTCGCGTGTCGTATCAGTCCTGCAGGCTGGGTGAAAAACCTGGCGGACGTTCTGGCGTATGTGACGTTCCAGTCGCCGGTTTACGTAGCCATTCTCCTGACAGTCGGTGCAGACTGGCACCAGATCGCTGCGGCGGTCAGTTCGAATATTGTTATTTCGATGTTGATGGGAGCCGTTTACGGCTATTTCCTCGACTACTGTCGCCGCCTGTTTAAGGTCAGCCAGTACAGCCAGGCAAAAGCGTGATGTGAAGCGACTGGCGCACGCCAGTCGCGGATTTACTGTACGTCGCCAAACAGTCCCTTCAAAAATCGCTCCAGCGCCATACGCGAACTGAAACCGTGCGGAATACCATAATGCTCATGCCGTTCACCGCCTAAATAGAGCGGAAATTGATGATAATGATCGCAGGTTTTAATATCCGAGGCAGGCTCAGCAAATGACAGACTTCTGTCTTTCAGCGTCGGGTGAATAATGAGAGCGGTACGTCCCATTCTTGCTTCGCGATTAACATAAACATAATTCTCGCCGCGGCGATATCCATACGCTTTTGGCGTCACCTCATCCATGGTGAATCCCTCTTTTTCAAGAACGCGTGCCACCTCGTCAGGTCGTAAATACATATCTTTTCCTCGTTATCTTTTCCTGCCCGGCAACCTTACAGTATTCAGCAATAGCAGGGCTTTCAGAATAGTCCATAAACTGCCGGATAACGCGTGATGCGCTTCAGATATTAAATTTCTGAACTAAACTGAACGGGAACACAAAATTACGGAGGATCGTATGTTTAACAGACCGAACCGAAACGATATTAACGACGACGCTCAGGATATTCGTAATGATGTCAGCCAATTAGCGGACACGCTGGAAGAGGTGCTGAAGTCCTGGGGAAGTGACGCGAAGGACGAAGCGGATGCCGCAAAGCGTAAGGCTCAGTCTCTGCTCCGTGAAACCCGCGCCCGTATGAACGGACGTTCACGCGCCACGCAGGCTGCCTGCGACATGGCAAGCTGTGCTACGACCTTCGTGCGTGAAAAACCGCTATGTACTCTGGGAACCGTCGCGGCGGTCGGCATCTTCGTCGGTGCCCTGCTCAGCCTGCGTAAATAATCCCGCGTATTCTGCCCCGGTAGCCTCAGGCGCCGGGGCATTTTTATGCCCGTTAGCCTGAAAAACCCGTACAGCCTGCCCTGCCCCGCTGTGCTCATCACAGGGGCGATATCAATCTAAATTTCCCATATCTTGTATGGTTGAAACTTAAGACATCTACATCTAGTATTCCTTTAGCAAGATACACACAACCCGACGCGATGATTCGCGCCGTACCCTCATTTTAAATGGAAATACGAATCATGAGCATTATTATTTACACTCGTAACGATTGTGTTCAGTGCCACGCGACCAAACGGGCAATGGAAAGCCGTGGCGTGGCGTTTGAAATGGTGAATGTTGACCAGGTCCCCGAGGCCGCAGATACCCTGCGCAAGCAGGGTTTTCGTCAGCTTCCAGTGGTGGTCGCCGGGGAAACAAGCTGGTCTGGCTTCCGCCCGGACATGATTAACCGCCTGAGCGCTCAGGCCACCCGGGTATGAGTGGGCTGGTTTTCTTCTCCAGCAGCTCGGAAAACACGCTCCGCTTTATTGAGCGCGTCGGGCTGCCTGCGGTGCGCATTCCGCTGAACGAGCGGGAGCGGATACGGGTAGAGGAACCTTACATACTGGTGGTGCCCAGCTATGGTGGCGGCGGTACGGCAGGAGCCGTGCCTCGCCAGGTGATCCGCTTTCTGAACGATCCTCATAACCGCGGGCTAATCCGCGGCGTGATCGCGGCGGGGAATCGCAATTTCGGCGATGCCTTTGGCCGCGCCGGGGATGTCATTTCTCAAAAATGCGGCGTGCCGTATCTCTATCGTTTTGAGCTGATGGGGACACAGCAGGACGTCGAAAACGTGCGTAAAGGAGTGAACGAATTTTGGCAACGACAACCGCAGAACGGGTGATTCAGGCGACACCGGATTACCACGCATTAAACGCCATGCTTAACCTCTACGATCGGGAGGGGCGCATTCAGTTCGATAAAGATCGTGAGGCGGTGGACGCCTTTTTTGCCGCCCACGTGCGGCCCAACAGCGTGACGTTTGCGAGCCAGAATGAACGTCTCGACTATCTGGTTAACGAGGGCTACTACGACGCGCGCGTGCTCACCCGCTACGACCGCGACTTTGTGGTGAAGCTGTTTGAGCGCGCCCACGCCAGCGGCTTTCGTTTCCAGACCTTCCTCGGCGCGTGGAAGTACTACACCAGCTACACCCTGAAGACCTTTGACGGCAAGCGCTACTTAGAGAGCTTTGAAGATCGCGTGGCGATGGTGGCGCTAACCCTGGCGCAGGGTGATGAAGCGCTGGCGGAACAGCTCGCCGACGAGATCCTCTCCGGACGCTTCCAGCCCGCCACGCCGACCTTCCTCAACTGCGGCAAAGCCCAGCGCGGCGAGCTGGTCTCCTGCTTCCTGCTGCGTATCGAAGACAATATGGAGTCGATTGGCCGCGCGGTGAACTCGGCGCTGCAGCTTTCCAAACGCGGCGGCGGCGTGGCGTTTCTGCTCTCGAACCTGCGTGAAGCGGGCGCGCCGATCAAGCGCATCGAAAACCAGTCCTCCGGCGTGATCCCGGTGATGAAGATGCTGGAAGATGCCTTCTCCTATGCCAACCAGCTTGGCGCGCGTCAGGGCGCGGGCGCGGTTTACCTGCATGCGCATCATCCGGACATTCTGCGTTTTCTTGATACCAAACGCGAAAACGCCGACGAAAAAATTCGCATCAAAACCCTGTCGCTCGGCGTGGTGATCCCGGATATCGCCTTTAAGCTGGCTAAGGATAATGCCGAGATGGCGCTCTTCTCGCCATACGACATCGAGCGTATTTACGGCAAAGCGTTTGGCGACGTGGCCATCAGCGAACTTTATGACGAACTGGTGGCCGACGATCGCATTCGCAAAAAAAACATCAACGCCCGCGATTTCTTCCAGCGGCTGGCGGAGATCCAGTTTGAGTCCGGCTATCCGTACATCATGTATGAGGATACGGTGAACCGCGCGAACCCGATTGCCGGGCGTATCAACATGAGCAACCTGTGCTCGGAGATTTTGCAGGTCAACAGCGCGTCAGCCTACGACGAGAACCTGGACTACGCGGACATCGGCAAGGATATCTCCTGCAACCTCGGGTCGCTGAATATTGCCCACACCATGGATTCCCCCGACTTTGGCCGCACGGTGGAGACCGCCATTCGCGGGCTGACGGCGGTATCGGACATGAGCCACATCCGCAGCGTGCCGTCTATTGAAGCGGGCAACGCCGCATCGCACGCCATCGGGCTGGGGCAGATGAACCTGCACGGCTATCTGGCGCGGGAAGGCATCGCCTACGGCAGCCCGGAAGGGCTGGATTTCACCAACCTCTATTTCTACACCATTACCTGGCACGCGCTGCACACCTCGATGATGCTGGCGCGCGAGCGCAACCAGCGGTTCGCGGGCTTTGAGCAGTCCCGCTACGCCAGCGGGGAATATTTCAGCCAGTATCTGGAAGGCGACTGGCAGCCGAAAACCGAAAAAGTGCGCGAACTGTTTGCCCGCGCGGGGATTAACCTGCCGACGCGCGAGATGTGGCAGCAGCTGCGAGACGAGGTGATGCGCTACGGCATTTATAACCAGAACCTACAGGCCGTCCCGCCGACCGGATCGATTTCCTACATCAACCACGCCACGTCGAGCATTCACCCGATCGTGTCGAAAATTGAAATTCGTAAGGAAGGCAAAACCGGGCGCGTTTACTACCCTGCCCCGTTTATGACCAATGAGAACCTGGCGCTGTATCAGGACGCGTATGAGATCGGCCCGGAGAAAATCATCGATACCTACGCGGAGGCGACAAAACATGTGGATCAGGGGCTGTCGCTGACGCTGTTCTTCCCGGACACCGCCACCACGCGGGATATCAACAGAGCGCAAATCTACGCCTGGAAGAAAGGCATCAAAACGCTCTACTACATTCGCCTGCGCCAGCTTGCGCTGGAAGGCACCGAAATCGAAGGCTGCGTGTCCTGCGCGCTGTAAGGAGAAAGGATGAAACTGTCACGCGTGAGTGCCGTTAACTGGAACAAAATCCAGGACGATAAAGACCTGGAGGTATGGAACCGCCTGACCAGCAACTTCTGGCTGCCGGAAAAGGTTCCGCTCTCCAACGATATTCCGGCCTGGCAAACGCTCGGCCACGCCGAACAGCAGCTGACGATCCGCGTCTTTACTGGCCTGACGCTGCTGGACACCATTCAGAATACCGTCGGTGCACCGGCTCTGATGAGCGACGCGCTGACGCCGCACGAAGAGGCGGTGATGTCGAACATCAGCTTTATGGAGGCGGTGCATGCCCGCTCCTACAGCTCTATTTTCTCGACCCTGTGCCAGACCAAAGACGTGGACGCGGCCTACGCCTGGAGTGAAGAGAGCGAGTCACTACAGAGAAAGGCGGAGCTGGTTCTGGAATATTACCGCGCCGACGAGCCGCTGAAGAAGAAGATCGCCAGCGTGTTCCTGGAATCTTTTCTCTTCTATTCCGGCTTCTGGCTGCCCATGTACTGGTCGAGCCGGGGCAAGCTCACCAACACCGCCGATTTGATTCGGCTCATCATTCGCGATGAAGCGGTGCACGGGTATTACATTGGCTATAAGTATCAGAAAGGGCTGGAGAAAATCAGCGAGGCGAAGCGCGAGGAGCTTAAAGGCTTTGCGCTCGATTTGCTGATGGATCTGTACGACAACGAGCTGAGCTATACGGAGGAACTCTACGCCGGCACCGGCTGGGAGGACGATGTGAAGGCCTTCCTCTGCTACAACGCCAACAAGGCGCTGATGAACCTGGGCTACGACGCGCTTTTCCCGCCGGAGATGGCGGAGGTGAACCCGGCGATTCTGGCCGCGCTGTCGCCCAATGCCGACGAAAACCACGATTTCTTCTCGGGATCGGGCTCATCGTATGTGATGGGCAAAGCGGTGGAAACCGAGGATGAAGACTGGGATTTTTAATGAACGCTAACGTTCGTTAATTTAATATAAACCCAACAATTTCCACTCTAATATTTACAAAACAACTACACTGTAATTTCCACGTCATATTCGCCTGAATCATTCCGGTTCAGGCGAAATTTCCCGACGCAGCAGCAAAAAATTGAGAAAAATTCAAACCGCCCTCAGCCCTTTATTCATGGGAAATTCAGCCGTTTCGCTTACTTCAAAATTCCGCCCTTAGCCCGACTCAGGGTTGTCTCAGATTCTCAGTATGTTAGGGTTATGCCCGTTAACAATTTACCATGGTAATCATATCGGCATAAACAAATAACAGGACACTCTCTATTGCATGGCAATTAAATTAGAAGTGAAAAATCTTTATAAAGTATTTGGCGAGCACCCGCAGCGCGCATTCAAATATATTGAGAAAGGCCTAACGAAAGAGCAAATTCTGGAAAAAACCGGGCTATCGCTTGGCGTTAAAGACGCCAGTCTGGCCATTGAAGAAGGCGAGATTTTTGTCATCATGGGATTATCCGGTTCGGGTAAATCCACTATGGTTCGCCTTCTCAATCGCCTGATTGAACCCACCCGCGGGCAGGTGCTGATTGACGGCGTGGATATCGCCAGAATATCAGACGCAGAGCTTCGCGAGGTGCGCAGAAAGAAGATCGCAATGGTGTTCCAGTCGTTCGCGCTGATGCCGCACATGACGGTGCTGGATAATACCGCTTTCGGCATGGAATTAGCCGGCACGCCGGCTCAGGAACGTCAGGAAAAAGCCCTTGATGCACTGCGTCAGGTCGGGCTGGAAAATTATGCGCATGCGTACCCGGATGAACTTTCCGGCGGTATGCGTCAGCGCGTGGGATTAGCCCGTGCATTAGCCATTAATCCAGACATATTATTAATGGATGAAGCCTTCTCCGCCCTCGATCCGTTAATTCGCACCGAGATGCAGGATGAGCTGGTAAAATTACAGGCTAAACATCAGCGAACGATTGTCTTTATTTCCCACGATCTGGATGAAGCCATGCGTATTGGCGACCGCATTGCCATTATGCAAAACGGTGAAGTGGTGCAGGTCGGCACGCCGGATGAAATTCTCAATAATCCGGCGAACGATTATGTCCGCACCTTCTTCCGCGGCGTGGATATTAGCCAGGTCTTTAGCGCCAAAGATATTGCCCGCCGAACGCCAAACGGCATTATCCGTAAAACGCCAGGCTTCGGCCCGCGCTCGGCGCTGAAGCTGCTGCAGGATGAAGACCGTGAATACGGTTATCTGGTTGAACGCGGCAATAAATTTGTTGGCATTGTCTCCATCGACTCCCTGAAAACGGCTCTCACTGAGAACCAGGGAATCGATGCGGCGTTAATTGACGCTCCGCTTGCCGTGGACGCCGAAACGCCGCTCAGCGAGTTGCTCTCTCACGTGGGCCAGGCGCCGTGCGCCGTGCCGGTCGTGGGTGAGGAACAACAGTACGTCGGCATCATCTCAAAAAGGATGCTGCTGCAGGCTTTAGATCGCGAGGGGGCAAACAATGACAGATCAATCTAACCCGTGGGGCGCCACTGAGGCAGCGGACAGCGCTGCGCAATCCGCCGACGCGTGGGGTTCCACGCCAGCGCCGACCGATGGCGGCGGCGCGGCAGACTGGCTCAACAGCGCACCCGCGCCTGCGCCAGAACACTTCAACATCATGGATCCGTTCCATAAAACGCTGATCCCGCTGGACAGCTGGGTCACAGAGGGGATCGACTGGGTGGTCACGCACTTCCGTCCGGTCTTCCAGGGGATCCGCGTCCCGGTGGATTACATCCTGAACGGCTTCCAGCAGCTGATGCTGGGCATGCCGGCGCCGGTGGCGATTATCCTGTTCTCCCTGATCGCCTGGCAGTTCGGTAGCGCGGGCATGGGGGTCGCCACGCTGATCTCTCTGATCGCTATCGGCGCGATTGGCGCGTGGTCGCAGGCGATGATCACCCTGGCGCTGGTGCTGACCGCCCTGCTCTTTTGCATTGTCATCGGCCTGCCGATGGGGATCTGGCTGGCGCGCAGCCCGCGGGCAGCGAAGATAATTCGCCCGCTGCTGGATGCGATGCAGACTACCCCGGCGTTCGTCTATCTGGTGCCTATCGTGATGCTGTTCGGCATCGGCAACGTGCCGGGGGTGGTAGTGACCATTATCTTCGCCCTGCCGCCGATTATTCGTCTGACCATTCTGGGGATTAACCAGGTACCTGCGGACCTGATCGAAGCGTCACGCTCGTTCGGCGCCAGCCCGCGCCAGATGCTGTTTAAGGTTCAGCTCCCGCTGGCGATGCCGACCATCATGGCGGGCGTTAACCAGACGCTGATGCTGGCCCTGTCGATGGTGGTGATCGCCTCGATGATCGCCGTTGGCGGTCTGGGTCAGATGGTGCTGCGCGGCATTGGCCGTCTCGATATGGGGCTGGCCACCGTCGGCGGCGTCGGCATTGTGATCCTCGCCATTATCCTTGACCGCCTGACCCAGGCCGTCGGTCGTGATTCACGCAGTCGCGGCAACCGTCGCTGGTATACCACCGGCCCTGTCGGGTTACTCACCCGCCCTTTCACGAAATCAAAATAAGGAACAACGATGCGACATAACGTACTTTTTGCCACAGCGTTTGCCACCCTTGTCTCCACCAGCGCGTTTGCGGCTGACCTGCCTGGCAAAGGCATTACCGTACAGCCGGTGCAGAGCACCATTTCGGAAGAGAGCTTCCAGACCCTGATCGTCAGCCGCGCGCTGGAGAAGCTGGGCTACACGGTTAACACGCCGAGCGAAGTAGATTACAACGTGGGCTACACCTCGATTGCCTCCGGTGACGCCACCTTTACCGCCGTCAACTGGCAGCCGCTGCACGACGACATGTATGCCGCCGCCGGTGGCGACAAGAAATTCTATCGCGAGGGGACCTTCGTGACGGGTGCGGCGCAGGGGTATCTGATTGACAAGAAAACTGCGGACCAGTACCACATCACCAATATTGAACAGCTGAAAGATCCGAAGATCGCCAAACTGTTCGACACCAACGGTGACGGCAAGGCCGACATGATGGGCTGCTCGCCGGGGTGGGGCTGTGAAGCGGTAATTAACCACCAGAACAAAGCTTTCGATCTGGCGAAAACGGTCGACGTAAGCCACGGCAACTACTCCGCGATGATGGCCGACACCATTGCCCGCTTCAAAGAGGGGAAACCGGTGATCTACTACACCTGGACGCCGTACTGGGTAAGCGACGTGCTGAAGCCGGGCAAAGACGTGGTGTGGCTGCAGGTGCCGTTCTCCTCCCTGCCGGGCGAGCAGAAGGATATCGACACAAAACTGCCGAACGGCATGAACTACGGCTTCCCGGTGAACACCATGCATATCGTGGCCAACAAAGCCTGGGCGGAGAAAAACCCGGCGGCGGCGAAGCTGTTCTCGGTAATGAAGCTGCCGCTGGCGGACATCAATGCCCAGAACGCAATGATGCATGCAGGCAAATCGTCTGAAGCGGATGTGAAAGGCCACGTTGACGGCTGGATCAAAGCCCACCAGCAGCAGTTTGACGGCTGGGTGAAAGAGGCGCTTGAAGCGCAGAAGTAAAAACAAAACCCTACCCCTCACCCTAACCCTCTCCCAGAGGGAGAGGGGACGATGACCTCCCTCTCCCCTTGGGAGAGGGCCGGGGTGAGGGGATCAAACCGCACAATCCCCCTAAACCGCACAATACATCACCCAACAATCCCCCAACTTTCACAATCATTAGCTATTATGGTTTCCGGAAAAATAATCACTCAACTAACGATTCCTGAAACTAATGACAAAAACAACTCAAGGGCTTAGCCCCGCACTCATCCTTTTAATGTCCGTGGCAACGGGTCTGGCGGTCGCCAGCAACTATTACGCACAACCCCTTCTCGACACCATCGCACGCGCGTTCAATCTCTCCGCCAGCTCTGCAGGCTTTATCGTTACCGCTGCACAGCTGGGCTATGCCGCCGGGCTGCTGTTCCTGGTGCCGCTCGGCGATATGTTTGAACGCCGAATGCTGATCGTCTCCATGACCCTGCTGGCCGCCGGTGGGATGCTGATCACCGCCAGCAGCCAGTCGCTGACGATGATGATCGTCGGAACCGCGCTTACCGGGCTGTTCTCCGTGGTGGCGCAAATCCTGGTCCCGCTCGCCGCGACCCTCGCCTCTCCGGAAAAACGCGGCAAGGTGGTGGGCACCATCATGAGCGGCCTGCTGCTGGGGATTTTGCTGGCGCGTACCGTTGCCGGGCTGCTGGCAAGCCTCGGCGGCTGGCGCACCGTATACTGGGTGGCGAGCGTGCTGATGGTCGTCATGGCGCTGGCGCTGTGGCGCGGGCTGCCAAAAGTGAAGCAGGAAAACCACCTGAACTATCCTCAGCTGCTGGCCTCCGTTTTCAGCCTGTTTACGCAGGACAAGCTTCTGCGCACCCGCGCCCTGCTGGGCTGTTTCACCTTCGCTAACTTCAGCATTCTCTGGACGTCAATGGCGTTTCTGCTGGCCGCGCCGCCGTTCAATTATTCCGAAGGGGTGATTGGCCTGTTCGGCCTGGCCGGTGCCGCAGGCGCGCTGGGCGCACGCCCCGCTGGCGGGCTGGCCGACAAGGGCAAATCCCACCTGACCACCTCAGCAGGGCTGGTTTTACTTCTGCTCTCCTGGGCGGCGATCTGGTACGGACACATCTCGGTGCTGGCGCTGATCGTCGGTATCCTGGTGCTCGATCTCACCGTTCAGGGCGTTCACATCACCAATCAGACCGTCATCTATCGCGTGAAGCCAGAGGCGCGTAACCGCCTGACGGCCGGATACATGACCAGCTACTTCATCGGCGGCGCAGCGGGTTCGCTTATTTCAGCGTCGGCGTGGCAGCATGCGGGCTGGTCGGGGGTATGCGCGATCGGGGCCATCGTCGCCACTCTCAACCTGCTAGTATGGTGGCGCGGTTATCACCGTCAGGATGCAATTAACTAACATTTACATTGAGTTGGCCTCTTAGGGTGTTAAGAGGCCCTTCACTCTGTTAATGTAAACGTAATCATTTATCCCAGAAATTTTAATGTGGGTGACATATTTACAATCGGCATGAATAGTTCAGACCCCCGTCCTCACATCCTCTCTTCAGCGGGTTCACACCCAACGCTTTCTGTGCTCACCGGGTCACGGACTTACCCGGCGCTTTCTGATGGTGACATAAGTTTGGCGGATATAACCGCACAAATAATTCATTTACATTATTTGTCACTATCGTTACTATATCGGCTGTAATTAATGAGGTTATGCCCAAATGGATAGTTCGTTTACGCCCATTGAACAAATGCTTAAATTCCGCGCCAG
Organism: Enterobacter sp. R-1.6.2; assembly: GCF_035064085.1. Lineage (NCBI taxonomy): Bacteria > Pseudomonadati > Pseudomonadota > Gammaproteobacteria > Enterobacterales > Enterobacteriaceae > Enterobacter > Enterobacter sp. R-1.6.2. Next base: position 120,022 of record NZ_JASEYI010000009.1, on the reverse strand, counting down.
TCGCCATGAGGACTTCCCGTATCAGGAAATCCTGCTGACTCGCCTGTGCATGCACATGCAGGGTAAGCTACTGGAAAACCGTAATAAAATGCTGAAAGCTCAAGGGATTAACGAGACGTTGTTTATGGCGTTGATTACGCTGGAGTCTCAGGAAAATCACAGCATTCAGCCTTCCGAACTGAGCTGCGCGCTGGGCTCCTCCCGTACCAATGCGACCCGTATTGCCGATGAACTCGAAAAGTGCGGCTGGATTGAGCGCCGTGAAAGCGACAACGATCGCCGCTGCCTGCATCTGCAACTGACCGATAAAGGTCACCAGTTCCTGCGCGAGGTACTGCCACCTCAGCACAATTGCCTGCACAAACTCTGGTCTGTCCTCAGCACCGCCGAGCGCGACCAGCTTGAGCACATCACTCGCAAGCTGCTCACCCGTCTGGACCAGATGGATGAAGACGGCGCCGTTCTTGAGGCGCTGCGCTAACGCGACGACACGCTCACCATTCCAGATTCATAAGAAAACCGACAGGCCAGCACGTCACAGTGCTGGCCTTTCTGACAACAGGTCGGCTCAGCCGATGTGAAAATAAGAAGATCGTGGAGAACAACAATGAGCGCAAATGCGGAGAGCACTACCCCGCAGCAACCGGCCAACAAGAAAGGCAAACGTAAGAGCGCCCTTCTTCTGTTGACCTTGCTCTTTATCATTATTGCCGTGGCATATGGGATCTATTGGTTTTTAGTACTGCGTCATGCTGAAGAGACTGACGACGCGTACGTGGCAGGGAACCAGGTACAAATTATGGCGCAGGTGTCGGGCAGCGTGACGAAAGTCTGGGCTGACAATACCGACTTTGTGCAAAAAGGCGATGTGTTGGTGACCCTCGATCCAACCGACGCCCAGCAGGCGTTTGAAAAAGCACAGACCGCGCTGGCCTCCAGCGTCCGTCAGACCCGCCAGCTGATGATCAACAGCAAACAGCTGCAGGCCAACATCGACGTGCAGAAAACGGCGCTGGCGCAGGCGCAGAGCGACCTGAACCGCCGCGTACCGCTCGGCACCGCCAACCTGATTGGCCGTGAAGAGTTGCAGCACGCCCGCGATGCCGTTGCCAGCGCTCAGGCACAGCTGGATGTGGCGATTCAACAGTACAACGCCAACCAGGCGATGGTGCTGGGCACCAGTCTGGAAAACCAGCCTGCCGTACAGCAGGCGGCGACCGAAGTGCGCAACGCGTGGCTTGCCCTGCAGCGTACCAAAATCGTCAGCCCGATGACCGGCTATGTCTCCCGTCGTTCCGTCCAGCCAGGGGCGCAGATTAGCCCAACCACGCCGCTGATGGCGGTCGTGCCGGCAGACAATCTGTGGGTAGACGCCAACTTTAAAGAGACGCAGCTTGCCCATATGCGTATCGGCCAGACCGCGACGGTTGTCAGCGACATCTATGGCGATGACGTGAAGTACACCGGTAAAGTGGTTGGTCTGGACATGGGGACCGGCAGCGCCTTCTCCCTGTTGCCTGCGCAAAACGCCACCGGTAACTGGATCAAAGTGGTTCAGCGTCTGCCCGTGCGTATTGAGCTGGATGCCAAACAGCTGGCGGATCACCCGCTGCGTATCGGCCTCTCTACGCTGGTAACGGTCGACACCGCCAACCGCGACGGTCAGATCCTGGCAAGCCAGGTGCGCAGCAGCCCGGCTTATGAAAGTAACGCCCGTGAAATTAGCCTCGATCCGGTCAACAAGCTGATCGATGACATCGTGAAGGCAAACGCCGGTTAATCCGAAGGTGAGCGTTATGCAACAGCAAAAGCCGCAAAAACCGCTGGAAGGCGCGCAGCTGGTCATCATGACCATCGCGCTGTCGCTGGCGACATTCATGCAGGTGCTGGACTCCACCATCGCAAACGTGGCGATCCCGACCATCGCCGGTAACCTTGGCTCGTCGCTGAGCCAGGGGACCTGGGTCATTACCTCGTTTGGGGTGGCAAACGCCATCTCCATTCCGATTACCGGCTGGCTGGCAAAGCGCGTCGGTGAAGTGAAGTTGTTCCTCTGGTCAACGGTATTGTTCGTTCTTGCCTCCTGGGCGTGCGGCATGTCCAGCAGCCTGACGATGCTGATTTTCTTCCGCGTCATTCAGGGGATTGTCGCCGGGCCGCTGATCCCGCTGTCGCAGAGCTTACTGCTGAACAACTACCCGCCAGCCAAACGCTCGATTGCGCTGGCGCTGTGGTCAATGACCGTGATTGTCGCGCCGATTTGCGGGCCTATCTTAGGCGGCTATATCAGCGACAACTATCACTGGGGCTGGATCTTCTTCATCAACGTACCGATTGGCGCCCTCGTGGTAATGCTGACGCTCCAGTCGCTGCGCGGCAGAGAAACCCGGACGGAACAGCGGCGTATCGACGCCATTGGTCTGGCACTGCTGGTTGTCGGCATCGGTAGCCTGCAGGTCATGCTCGACCAGGGCAAAGAGCTGGACTGGTTCAATTCCCGGGAGATCATCATCCTGACGATTGTCGCGGTGGTGTCGCTGAGCTTCCTGATTGTCTGGGAGCTGACGGACGATAACCCGATAGTCGACCTGTCGCTGTTTAAGTCGCGAAACTTCACCATAGGCTGTCTGTGTATCAGCCTCGCCTACATGCTCTACTTCGGCGCGATTGTACTGCTGCCGCAGCTGTTGCAGGAGGTATACGGCTACACCGCAACCTGGGCAGGTTTAGCCTCGGCGCCGGTTGGATTGATTCCGGTTCTGCTGTCGCCGATTATTGGCCGCTTCGCCCACAAGCTCGACATGCGCCGGCTGGTGACGTTCAGCTTTATCATGTACGCCGTGTGCTTCTACTGGCGCGCGTATACGTTCGAACCGGGAATGGACTTTGGCGCGTCCGCGTGGCCGCAGTTTATTCAGGGCTTTGCCGTGGCGTGCTTCTTTATGCCACTGACCACCATCACGCTTTCCGGTTTACCGCCTGAGCGCATGGCGGCCGCATCGAGCCTGTCGAACTTTACGCGAACGCTGGCGGGCTCGATAGGTACGTCGATCACCACCACCCTGTGGACGAACCGTGAATCGATGCACCATGCGCAGCTGACCGAAGCGGTGAACCCGTTCAACCCGAACTCTCAGCAGATGTACAACCAGCTGCAGGGAATGGGTATGACGGAACAGCAGGCGTCCGGCTGGATTGCCCAGCAGATCACCAATCAGGGTCTGATTATCTCCGCCAACGAGATTTTCTGGATATCGGCGGGGATCTTTATCGTCCTGCTGGGGCTGGTATGGTTTGCTAAACCACCGTTTGGCGCCGGTAGCGGCGGCGGTGGCGCGCACTAGTCCTGTGACAGTTGCCCGGTGGCGCTTCGCTTACCGGGCCTACGAACGTAGGCCGGATAAGGCGTAGCCGCCATCCGGCAAAAAACCGCACCGTGTCCAGAACGCGACAGCGATTGACAGTTTCGATAAAGCAGCGCTCCTGAAATCAATTCACGATAGTGAAAAGACAACAGGAGCGCATCATGCTGAACACACCCGCCGACAAGTACCAACCCTATCCAACCCTTTTTCTGCCCGACCGCCGCTGGCCGGAGCAACGCATTACCCGCGCGCCGCGCTGGCTCTCCACCGACCTGCGCGACGGCAACCAGGCCCTTGCCGAGCCGATGGACAGCACCCGCAAGCTGCAGTTCTGGGACCTGCTGCTGGGCTGCGGATTCAAAGAAATTGAGGTGGCTTTCCCATCCGCCTCGCAGACCGACTTCAACTTCGTTCGCCAGCTGATTGAAGAGAACCGCATCCCGGATGACGTCACGATTCAGGTATTAACCCAGGCGCGGGAAGATCTCATCCATCGCACTTTCGAATCCCTGCGCGGTGCGAAACAGGCCACCGTCCATCTGTATAACGCCACCGCCCCGCTGTTCCGCCGCCTGGTGTTCGGCATGGAAAAAGCGCAAATCGTTGAGCTGGCGACGCGATCCACGCGGCTAATTCGTCAGCTGTGTGAAGAGAACCCGGACACCCGCTGGCAGTATGAGTATTCCCCGGAGACCTTCTGCTTTACCGAGCCGGAGTTTGCGCTGGAGATTTGTGAAGCCGTGGCGGAGATCTGGCAGCCGTGCGACGAACGGCCCATGGTGATCAACTTACCGGCCACCGTCGAAGTGAGCACGCCGAACGTCTATGCCGACCAGATCGAGTATTTCTGTCGCCACTTCAGCCGCCGCCGGGATGTCTGCATCAGCGTACATCCGCATAACGACCGCGGTACCGGCGTCGCCAGCGCCGAGCTGGCCGTGATGGCGGGGGCAGACCGCGTGGAGGGCTGTCTGTTTGGTAACGGCGAGCGCACGGGCAACGTCTGCCTGGTGACGCTGGCGATGAACCTCTACAGCCAGGGCATCAGCCCGAATCTCGACTTTAGCGATATGAACCGGATCGTGGAAGTGGTGGAAGTCTGCAACCAGCTGCCGGTGCATCCGCGCCACCCGTGGGCAGGCCGGCTGGCCTATACCGCCTTCTCCGGCTCGCACCAGGATGCGATCAAAAAAGGCTTTGATGCCCGCAGGCCTGGCGATCGCTGGGAGATGCCGTATCTGCCCGTCGATCCGCAGGATATCGGCTGCACCTACGAAGCGGTGATCCGCGTCAACAGCCAGTCAGGGAAAAGCGGCAGCGCGTGGCTCATCGAACAGAATCATGGTCTGAAATTACCTCGCGCCCTGCAGCAGGATTTCAGCCAGCACGTGCAGCAGGAAACCGATCGCCACGGAAAAGAGATGACGCAGAATGCGCTGTGGCAGCTGTTCCGCACCCGCTACGGGCTGGTAGCCACGCCGCAGTTTGCGCTGCAATCCTACCGCAGCGACAGCCAGCAGGACGGCCAGCTGCGTTTGACGGCAAGCATCGCTACGCAGGGGGGATCGCGTCAGCTGGAAGGTCAGGGTAACGGTCTGCTCTCCGCCGCCGCTCAAGGCTTAAGCCGCTGGATCAGCGCCCCGTTCGTGATTAAGGATTATCACGAGCATACGTTAGGCGAACGCAGCGACAGCCGCTCGGTGGCCTACATCCGCTGCCTGTTCCAGGACGGGAGCAGCCGCTGGGGCGTGGGCATCGACAGCGACGTGGCGCGCGCGTCGCTTCAGGCGCTTTTAAACGCCGTCAGTCGTTCTTAAAGTAATCGCTGGGTGAGACGCCCATTACCCGGCGGAACATCGCCGTAAAGGCGCTGTGGCTGCCGTAACCCAGATCCAGCGCCACGCGTAGTACCGGCTGGCCCTGCGCCAGCCGCACTAAGGCTTCCAGCAGGCGCGCCCTTCTCAACCACTCGCCGTAGCTTAATCCCGTCTGCTGCTGAAAATGGCGGTTCAGGGTGCGTTCGCTCATGTTCATCATGCTCGCGGCCTGCGCGCTGCTCCAGCTCTCCCCCGCGTTTTGCCGGATTTGCAGACACAGGTGACGTAACGCCTCGCCTTCCGGCTCCGGCAGGTGAAACGGCAGCACCGGCATGGTGCGGATTTCATCGAGAATGAGTTCATAGACGCGTTCATCCCGGCTGCCGGGCGAGTACGATTCAGGTAAAGCAAGGGAGACGAGGATCAGCTCGCGCAACAGCGGCGCGATCTGCACGATCTGACAGGTGGCCGGGAGATCGGCCCGCGCCAGCGGATCGATAAACAGCGTTCGCGCCGCCACGTTGCCGGTGATGCGAAGCGAGTGGCGGGTCCCCGCTGGTAGCCAGACGCCGCGACCGGGAGGAACAACCCAACAGCCCGAAGCCGTATCGACCCGTACCACGCCGCTCAGGGTGTGCAACAGCTGCGCGCAGTCGTGCTCATGCCACGGCTCGCTGTCACCATGAGCGTAATCATGGGCAAACGGAACGAGGGGACGATGGGTAAAGGAGAATGTTGAGGTTGTGGTCATGGGGTTAAACCACCCTCACCCTACCCTCTCCCGGAGGGAGAGGGAAAAGGTGCACTAGATGTGCAGTTCCTGCAGTTTTTCTTTTGGCAGGGCCAGCTCTTCGTTGCTGTTCACGCGAACATCACGCTCGATGATGTGACGCGCGATGTCCTGCGCTTCTTCCAGAGAGTGCATCTGGTAAGTACCGCACTGGTAAACGTTCAGCTCAGGGATCTGGTTCTGCTCTTTCACCTTCAGCACGTCTTCCATCGCCGCTTTCCACGCATCAGCGACGCGTTTCTCTTCTGGCTGGCCAATCAGGCTCATGTAGAAACCGGTACGGCAGCCCATCGGAGAGATGTCGATGATCTCAACGCCGTTGCCGTTCAGATGGTCACGCATGAAACCGGCGAACAGGTGTTCCAGGGTATGAATGCCTTTCTCTGGCATCACTTCTTTATTTGGCACGCAGAAACGCAGATCGAAGACGGTGATCGTGTCGCCGTGCGGGGTGTGCATGGTCTTCGCCACGCGTACTGCAGGTGCTTCCATACGGGTATGGTCGACAGTAAAGCTATCTAATAACGGCATACGTCACCTCCGATAGTGATTTTTTTTAAAATAAACTGAACTCTTCTACAGAATGCACGTCTGAGTATATGAAAGACGCGCATTTGTTATCATCATCCCTGAATTCAGAGATGTATATTTTGGCCACAGCGATGTGGCCTTTTTCTTTTCTGCTTAAGCCTGCTTCGCCAGAAACGCCTCAAACGACTCGGTATCCGCCGCTTCAACCTCTTTCTGACGCACCACGGACGCATCGCGTTCCGCGACAAAATCCGCTTCGCTCAGCACTTCTAACGGCTCCTGCATCAGCATCTCGCGGTACTCCGCTGAGAGTGAACGCCCGGTGCCGCCAATGCCCCGATCGATCATAGAACGCAGAATACGCGCTGAGAACGTCAGTTCCGGATTATCAAAACATTCCACCAGCTGGTCGCAGATCTGTTGATACGCGTCGCCGCCGTCAATGCTGTCCATTGTGCGGGCAACACGCTTCAGATCGCGGAACAGATCTTTGCCGACTTTGGTCAGCGGGAACTGTGCCGTTTCGCAGCCGATACCCAGCGTCAGGCCCGGCTTACGCCCTTCCAGAATCACGCGATTCCAGTTTGTACGGGTGCAGAGCAGTTCGTCTGAACTCATTTCCGGCGCATCCGCCAGCACGCACCAGACCATAAACAGATCCAGGAAGCGAATCTGCTGCTCATCAACGCCAATCGGTGAGAACGGGTTGATATCCAGCGAACGCACTTCAATGTATTCGATCCCGCCGCGCTGCAGCGCATCCGACGGGGTTTCACCGCTGCGCGTTACGCGCTTAGGACGAATAGGCGCATACAGCTCGTTTTCAATCTGCAGCACATTGCTGTTGATTTGCAGGCGCTTGCCGTCTTTTTCGAGGCCGATTTTCTCGTACTCTTCCGACGGGGTTTTGATCGCCCGCTTCAATCCTGCCACATATTCGTGCAATTCGTTAAACGTAATACCGAGATTGCTTTGCGATTTATTGGTATAACCGAGATCGCTCAGGCGCAGAGAGGTGGCGTACGGGAGATAGTACATTCCGCACTCGGTCTTCTCGAACGGCAGCGTGGTCGGTTTCCCCTGCAGGAACGAAGAACAGATCGCCGGGGAGGCACCAAACAGATACGGGATCACCCAGCCGAAACGGTAATAGTTGCGGATCAGGCGGAAGTAGCCTTCAGAGATCGCGTCTTTATCCGTTTCACCGCATTTCGCCTGCCAGAACGCCATTGGCAGCGAGAAGTTGTAATGCACGCCCGAGATCGTCTGCATCAACGCGCCGTACCGGTTTTTCAGCCCTTCGCGATAGAGCGTTTTCAGCCGGCCGATATTTGACGTGCCGTACTGCGCCAGCTCAATCTCCTGGCCCTGCTCGATATAGCACGGCATGCTGAGGGGCCACATACGTTCGTCGCCCATGTTGCGCGCGGTGTAGCGATGGATATCGCGCATGATCGTCAGCATATGATCAATATCACCCTCTACTGGCGTGATGAACTCCAGCAGTGCCTCAGCGAAATCGGTTGTGATCCATTTATGTGTCAGCGCCGAGCCTAACGCCTTCGGGTGACCCGTCGTCGCTAAGCTACCGTCCGCGTTAACGCGCAGCGTTTCACGCTCAAGACCACGCTGAATACCCTTCAATGCCTGAGGGTGGTTTTCCAGCCAGGCCAGCGCCTGAGATACGTCCGGGATCAAATTGACCTCCCGCCTGTCAAAGTAATGTTACTCAGCATAATTGTAATGGTTGACGATTGAAGGTCGCGTATTCATTCCACCAATTAGTGCCACCACGTCATACCCTGTAGTGTTGCCCACGCCACGAGAACATAGCGCAACGCCTTGCCAAGGCACAAAAAAAAGAGCACCGGTCCCCAGGAGATGCGCATCCATCCCGCCAGCAGACACAGTAAATCGCCTATTACAGGCATCCAGCTTAATAACAGCGTGGCAGCGCCATAGCGTTTTAGCCAGCCGACTGCCTTTTCCTGCCAGCGCGATTTTTCGCGCAGCGGAAAGAAACGCCCAAGAATAACGTTAGTCAGCCCTCCAAGGCTATTACCCATTGTTGCTATTAATACAAGCAGCCAGGGCTGACTCACGCCGGACAACAGCATCGCCACCAGCACCACTTCCGAATTTCCCGGTAACAGCGTGGCGCTTAAAAAACTGCTGGCGAATAATGAAGCAAGTGACAGCGCGTCACTCACAGTAAGCGCACATCCACCGCATCCATTCCGGCATCACGCGCGGCCTGAATGCCGAAATCGGCGTCTTCAAACACGACACATTTTGCCGCCGGGACGCCCATTAATTCTGCGCAAAGCAGGAAGGTGTCCGGTGCGGGCTTGTGATGTTTAACATGATCGGCGGCGACCACGGCAGAAAAATAGTGGCGCAGGCCAAGATGGTTGAGCAAAGCTTCTGCAATCGCGCTTTCGCTCCCGGTTCCTACCGACATCGGACGGCGCCCGTGCCACTCTTTTACCACATCAATAAGCGGCAGAGGGCGCACGGTATCTAAAAGCATGGCTTTTACCGCATCGGTTTTTTCGCGCGCGAGCAGATGCGGGTCGAGATCGGCCTGATTCAGTTCAATCACGGCCTGCGCAATACGCCAGGTGGGGGATCCGTTGAGGGCAATCATCGCCTGAAGATCGAAACGCATTCCGTAGCGGCCCAGGACGTCAGTCCAGGCTTGACGATGCGTGGGTTCGGTATCCAGGAGAGTGCCGTCCATATCGAAGATCAAACCGTCATACTGTGCGTACATCGTGCTCTCGCTAAACGATTAACAAAGCATTACTTTATCGTAAATGGTGATTTTTGTCGCTGACTGAGAGTGTGATTACTGACGGAACGTCGAAGGAATAAACAAAGAAGGAAAAGATGGTGCATCCGGGAGGATTCGAACCTCCGACCGCTCGGTTCGTAGCCGAGTACTCTATCCAGCTGAGCTACGGA